>NZ_JBJLSJ010000013.1:0-124372 GCF_050871975.1 Kineococcus rugosus
CCCCCCCCCCCCCCCCCCCCCCCCCCCCCCCCCCCCCCCCCCCCCCCCCCCCCCCCCCCCCCCCCCCCCCCCCCCCCCCCCGCCCCCCCCCCCCCGCCCCCCCCCCCCCCCCCCCCCCGCCGAGGGTCGGGCTGCTGACCCCGTCGGCGTCCACGGTGCTGGCGATCGTGCCGCCGGTGGTCACCACCACGATCAACGGGGTCGTCACGGTTCTCCTCAGTCCTGCGGGTGGTTCCGGGCGGCCAACGCTTCCACACGCGGCTTCGCGGCGCGCCACCCGAGGGCCAGCAGCGGCGCGACGACGACGAGGGAGGCGATGGTCCAGGTCCCCACGGGCGCGTCGAACGCCATGAGGACGAGGACGGCGGCGAGGAACACCAGGGTCGCGTACCCGCTCCACGGCGCGAACGGCATCCGGAACGCCGGCCGCGGGATCCGCCCGGCCTTCGCCCACGACCACAGCCGCAGCTGGCACAGGACGATGACGCCCCAGGCGCTGACGATGCCGATGGCGGCGATGTTCAGGACGATCTCGAACGCGTCGGCCGGGACGAACGCGTTGAGGACGACCCCGAGCAGCGCGACGGCGACGGTGAGGGCGATCCCGCCGTAGGGGACGCCGTTGCGGTTCACCCGGCCGGCGAAGGCGGGGGCCGAGCCGGTGTGCGCCATGGAGTGCAGGATGCGGCCGGTGGAGTACAGGCCCGCGTTCAGCGAGGACAGCGCGGCGGTGAGGACGACGAGGTTCACGAACGCGTCGACGCCCTCGACCCCCACGTGGGAGAAGAACGTCACGAACGGGCTGACGCCCTTCTCGTAGGCGTCGAACGGCAGCAGCATCGCCAGCAGCAGCACCGACCCGACGTAGAACACGACGATGCGGACGATGACGGTGTTGATGGCGCGGGGGATGACCTTCTGCGGTTCGTCGACCTCACCGGCGGTGGTGCCGACGAGCTCGATGGAGGCGTAGGCGAACACGACGCCCTGGACGACGACGACGGCCGGGAGCAGGCCGTTGGGCAGCCAGCCGCCGTTGGCCTCGATGAGCCCGAACCCGGGGCGCTGGCCGTCGACCGGCTCACCGAGCACCACGAAGCACGTGCCGACTACGAGGAACGCGGCCAGGGTCAGCACCTTGAGCAGCGCGAACCAGAACTCCAGCTCACCGAACACCTTCACCGACAGCAGGTTCAGCGCGAGGACCACGACGATCGCGGCCAGCGCCCACACCCACTGGTCGACGGCGGCGATCGGCGCCCAGTAGCGGCCGAAGAAGTTCATGTAGAGGGCGACGGCGGTGACGTCGACGACGGCCGTGGTGGCCCAGTTCAGCCAGTACAGCCAGCCCGCGACGAACGCGGTGCGCTCGCCGAAGAACTCCCGGGCGTAGGAGACGAACGACCCCGACGTGGGGCGGTGCACGACGAGCTCGCCGAGCGCGCGCAGGATGAGGAAACCGAAGAAGCCGCAGACGGCGTAGACGCCGACGAGGGCGGGACCGGCCCCGGCCAGCCGCCCGCCGGCGCCCATGAACAGGCCGGTGCCGATGGCGCCGCCGATGGCGATCATCTGGATCTGCCGGGGCCGCAATTCCTTGCGGTACAGCGATTCCGGCGGTGCGGTCGTGGTGCCGGCGGGGTTCGGGGGAACCTGGGTCGTCATCGGGGGGACTCCTGGGAGGTTCGCGAGGTGAGGTTCTCGGGACGGAGCAGTTCGTCGAGCTCGTCGGCGGCGAGCAGACCGGACGCCAGCACGAGGTCCTTCACGGACGCCCCGGTGAGCGCGGCCTCGGTGGCGATGCGGGTGGCGGCCTCGTACCCCAGGCGCGGGTTCAGCGCGGTCGCCAGGCCGATGGAGTTCTCGACGCGGGCGCGCAGCAGCGCCGCGTCGGTGGTGATGCCCACGACGCACCGGTCGGTGAGGACCGCGACGGCGCGGGTGAGGTTGCGGGTGCCCTCGGACAGGCGCTGGGCGATGACCGGCTCGAAGGCGTTGAGCTGCAGCTGCCCGGCCTCGGCCGCCATCGAGATCGTCACGTCGTTGCCGACGATCTGGAACGCCACCTGGTTGACGACCTCGGGGATGACGGGGTTCACCTTCCCCGGCATGATCGAGGACCCGGCCTGCACCGCGGGCAGCGTGATCTCCCCGAGCCCGGCCCGGGGACCGGAGGACAGCAGCCGCAGGTCGTTGCAGACCTTCGACAGCTTCACCGCGACCCGCTTGAGCACCCCGGACAGGTGCACGAACTGGCCGACGTCCTGGGTGGCCTCGACCAGGTCGGGGGAGCTCACGAGGTCGTACCCGGTGAGGGCGGCCAGTTCGGCCACCGCGCGGTCGGCGTACCCGAGGGGGGCGTTCAGGCCGGTCCCCACGGCGGTCGCGCCGAGGTTCACCTCCAGCAGCAGGTCCGCGGACTCCCGCAGCCGGGCGATGTCCTCGGTGAGCATCACGGCGTACGTCGCGAACTCCTGGCCCAGCGTCATGGGCACGGCGTCCTGCAGCTGGGTGCGGCCCATCTTCACGACGTCGCGGAACTCGGCGGCCTTCGCGGCGAACGCGTCGCGCAGCCGTTCCAGCTCGACGACGAGCGCGTCGATCCAGCGGCGCGTCGCGATGTTCACGGCCGTCGGGTAGACGTCGTTGGTGGACTGCGAGGCGTTCACGTGGGTGTTCGGGTGCAGGAACGCGTAGTCCCCGCGCTGCCGGCCGAGGAGCTCCAGGGCGCGGTTGGCGATGACCTCGTTGGCGTTCATGTTCGTCGAGGTCCCGGCGCCGCCCTGGACGACGTCGACGACGAACTGCTCGTGCAGGGCGCCGTCGGCGATCTCGCGGCAGGCCCGCACGATCGCGTCGGCGCGCTCGGCGTCCAGGACGCCGAGCTCGGCGTTGGCGACGGTGGCGGCCCGCTTCACGTCGGCCAGGGCGCGCACGAGGTGCGGGTCCTGGCCGATCACGCGGCCGGTGACGGGGAAGTTCTCGACCGCGCGCAGGGTGTGGATGCCCCAGTACGCGTCGGCGGGGACGTCCCGGGTCCCGAGCAGGTCGTGCTCGGGACGGGTCGTCGGGGGGTCGATCGGGGCAGGGGCGGAGCGGGTCACGGCGTCGGGTCCCTTTCGCTGAACCTGTCCGGCTGTCTGACAGGTTCCGGCAGGATGGGGGAGCCGCCGCGGCCCCGTCAAGTACCCCGGGCCCGACGGGACGGTGAGACGATCGGCCCGTGAGCGCCTGGGCCGACCGTCCCCCCGCCGTCGCGAGGGTGGGCGCGGCCGAAGCCGTGTTCGCCGACCTGCGCGACGCGATCCTCGACGGCGAACTGCCCGTCGGCACCCGGCTGCCGTCCGAGGCGGCGCTCGCCGAGCGCCACGGCGTCTCCCGCTCCGTCGTGCGCGAGGCCCTGCGCTCCTGCCACGCCCTCGGCCTCACCGAGCCCCGCACCGGCCTGGGGTCCTTCGTGGTCCGCGACCGGGTCGAGCAGGACCCCGTCTTCGGCAGCTTCGCCGCGTCCGAGCTGCTGGAGGCCCGCCCCCTCGTGGAGGTGCCCGCCGCCGGCTGGGCCGCCGTCCGCCACACCGCCTCCGAGCTGGCCGAGCTGCGCGCGCTGATCGAGGCCATGGTCGGGGAACCGGACCCGCAGGAGTGGGCCGGGCTCGACGGGCGCCTGCACGGGCTCATCGCGCAGGCCTCCCGCAACCGCGTCCTGGAGTCCGTGCTCGCCGCGGTCCGGGAGGCCTCCACCGCGCAGTCGCAGGCCCTGAACCTGCTGCCCGACCGGCGCGACCGCTCCGACGAGGAGCACGCCGCGATCGTCGAGGCCATCGCCACCCGCGACTACGACGCCGCGGCCGACGCCATGCGCGCCCACCTCGACGCCGTCGGCGTCGCCCTGCGCGCCCTCACCGACCGCACCCCCTGACCCGCCGGCGGACCGGACCCCGGACCCGGTCTTGACCGCCCCCGCCGGTGCGGGGAGCCTCGGTGCGTGGCGTCCGTGCTGCTCACCAGCCTGCCCGTGCCCGGTCACCTCGGCCCCGTCCTCGCCGTCGCCGTCGGACTGGCCGAGCGGGGGCACCGCGTCCGGGTGCTCACCGGCGGCGGGTTCCGCGAGCAGGTCGAACGGGCCGGGGTGCGGTTCGTGGAACTGCCCGACGACGCGTTCGTCCTGCCCGACCAGCTCGAACGCCCGATCCCCGGCGGCCCCCGCGGGGTGGGGGTCGCGCTGGAGCAGGTCTTCGTGCGGCGCACCGCCCCGCAGTTCGCGGCCGTGCGGCGGGCCCTGGCGGCCGAACCCGCCGACGTCGTCGTCACCGAGCTGCTGTTCATGGGGACCTACCCGCTGCTGGCGTCGGCGCACCGCCCCCGCGTCGTCCTGCTCGGCATCAGCCCGCTGCCCGTGCGCGGCGGCGGGACCGCCCCCTACGGGCTGGGGCTGGCCCCCGCGCGGGGACCCCTCGCCCGGGCCCGCAACGCCGCCCTGTCGGCCGTGGTCGACCGGCTGCTGTTCGCCCGCCCCGAACGGACCCTCGCCCGGGAGTTCCAGCGGCTCACCGGGACCCCGCCGGAGGTGTCCCTGTTCGACCTGCCGCTGCGCACCGACGCCGTGGTGCAGCTGTGCCCACCGGGTCTGGAGTACCCCCGCCCCGGGCTGCGGGTGCCGATCCACTTCGCCGGGCCCCTGCCGGTGCCGCCGCCGGGGCTGCCCGAACCGCCGTGGTGGGCCGACCTCGACGCCGGCCGGCCCGTCGTGCACGTCACCCAGGGCACCGTCGCGAACACCGACCTGCACCGGCTGGTCGTGCCGACCCTGCGGGCGCTGGCCGACCGTCCCGTCCTCGTCGTCGTCAGCACCGGCGGCCGGCCCGTCGAGGACGTCGGGCCCGTCCCCGCCAACGCCCGGGTCAGCACCTTCCTCGACTACGGGCGGTTCCTGCCGCGCGTCGACGTCCTCGTGACCAACGGCGGCTACGGCACGGTGAACCTCGCGCTGGCGCACGGGATCCCGCTGGTGGTCTCGGGACGGACCGAGGACAAGGCCGAGGTCGGCGCGCGGGTCGCCTGGTCCGGCGCGGGGATCGACCTGCGCACCGACCGGCCCCGCCCGCAGCGGCTGTCCGACGCGGTGGGACGGGTCCTCACCGAACCCGGCTTCGCCCGCGCGGCCGGGCGGTTGCGGGCCGAGATCGGGACCGCCGGTGGTCTGGACACCGTCGACCGGCTCGTCCGGGGAACCTGAGCGTTCCGCCCCGCGGGAACCCACCGTCGCCCTACGCTCCCGAGCGGTGGCTGTGCGTCGGCACGGCGTTCTCGGTGAGGAGGTTGCTCGTGCGCGGACGTGCGGTCGTGGCGGTGCTGGCCCTGCTGGCCGGGGGTTCGGTCGCGACGGCGGGGGCCGCGTCGGCCGCCGACTGCCTGCAGCGCCCCGTGCAGGCCCGGTACGACCAGCTCGGCGGCGCCACCGGCAGGCTCGGCGCGGTCACCGCCTGCGAGCAGCCCACCCGCACCGGCAGCTTCGCCACCTTCCAGCGCGGCGCCGTCTACGCCAGCCCCGCCACCGGCGCCTGGGACGTGTCGGGCTCGTTCCAGGACCTGTGGTCCCGCACCGGCTGGGAGAACGGGTTCCTCGGCTACCCCGTCTCGGGGGAGGACCCCAGCGCCGCCGGCGGCGTCTACCAGAACTACCAGGGCGGAACCCTCTACTGGTCCCCGCCGACCGGCGCCCACTCCGTCTCCGGCGCCTTCCACGGCCGGTACGGCTCCCTCGGGTACGAACGCGGGTTCCTCGGCTACCCCACCTCCCAGGAGGTCCCCCTGCGCGGCGGGGTGCTCCAGCGGTTCCAGGGCGGCACCGCCTACTGGTCGCCGGCCACCGGCGCGCACACCGTCTCCGGCGCCTTCCTCGACCTGTACGGCCGCCTCGGCTGGGAGGGCGGCTGCCTCGGCTACCCCGCCACGCAGGAACAGCCCAGCACCGCGTCCGGTGTGTACCAGCGGTTCCAGGGCGGCACCGCGTACTGGTCGCCGACCACCGGCGCGCACGCGCTGTGCGGGGCGTTCCTCGACGCCTACGGCTCCACCGGCTGGGAACGCGGGTCCCTGGGGTACCCCACGAGCGACGAGCACGCGATCCCCGGCGGGCGGCGGGTCGACTTCCAGGGCGGGTACGTCGAGTGGTCCGCGGCGACCGGGGCGCGGGTGAACCAGCCGATCGCTGCCACCCCCGCGCCCCCGCCGCCGCCGCCGCCGAGCGGTGCGTACTACGCGAACTGCACCGACGTGTGGAACACCATCGGCCGTCCGATCCGCCGCGGGGAACCCGGGTACCGGACCGCCCTGGACCGCGACGACGACGGCGTGGGCTGCGAGTCCGACCCCCGCTGAGGCCCCTGCTGGAACCCGCGCGTGCCACGGTGGGCCGGTGATCCGACCCGCCGAGGACCGCGACCTGCCGCGCCTGCAGGACGTCGAGCGCGCCGCGGGCGTCGCCTTCCGCGACGTCGGGATGGCGGCGATCGCCGACGACGACCCGCCGACGCTGGCGACCCTGCGCGCCTACTGCGCCGCCGGCCGGGCGTGGGTCGTCACCGGCGACGCGGACGACGTGCCGGTCGCCTACCTGCTGCTCGACGTCGTCGACGGCGCCGCCCACGTCGAGCAGGTGTCGGTCCACCCCGCCCACGCACGCCGCGGCCTGGGCCGGCGGCTCCTCGGCACCGCCACCGGCTGGGCCGCCGACCACGGCCTGGACGCGGTGACGCTCACCACGTTCGCCGAGGTGCCGTGGAACGCGCCGTACTACGCCCGGCTCGGGTTCACCGTCGTCCCGGACGACGAGGCCGGGCCCGGGCTGCGCGCCGTGCGCCGCCACGAGCGCGACCTCGGGCTGGACGCCTGGCCGCGCGTCGCGATGCGCCGCCCCGTGTGACGCCGGGTGGTGCCTCCGCTCAGTGCAGGTCCGACGGGTCCGTGTTCGCCCCGCACACCACCACCGCGACCCGTTCCCCCGCAGCGGGCCGGTACGCCTCCAGACCCGCCCACGCGGCCGCCGCCCCGTGCTCGGCGACGACCCGGAACCGCGACCACAGGTCCCGCCGCGCCGCCGCGATCTGCTCGTCGCCCACGAGCAGGCTCACCGGGCGGGTGCGGCGGGCCACGTCGAACCCGATCGACCCGATGCGCCGCGCCCCCAGGGAGTCGGCCGCCACCCCGGACACCGCCACGTCCACCGGTTCCCCCGCGGCGAGGGCGTCGTGCAGCGTGGGAGCCCCCACCGGTTCGACGGCCACCACCCGCGCCGACCCCTCCAGCGCCGCCGCCACCCCCGCGAACAGCCCGCCCCCGCCGACGGCGACCAGCACCGTGTCGACGTCCGGCACGTCCTCCAGCAGCTCCACCGCCAGCGTGCCCGCCCCGGCCGCCACCTCCGGCTGGTCGTAGGCGTGGCAGAACACCGCCCCCCGATCCTGCGCGAACGCCACCGCCGCCTCGTAGGCGCGGACGTACTCCGACCCCACCTGCCGCACGTCGGCGCCCAGGCCCCGCAGCTTGCGGACCTTCACCGCGGGCGCGGACTCCGGGACGAACACCGTCGCCGGCACCCCCAGCTCCGCCGCCGCGAACGCGTGCGCCAGGCCCGCGTTGCCGCCCGAGGCCGCGACCACGCCCCGGGTCGCGTCGAGCTCACCGCGCTCGCGGGCCACCAGTTGCCGGTTGAAGGCCCCGCGCGCCTTGAAGGTCCCGGTGTGCTGGAGGAACTCCAGCTTCAGCCACAGGTCCGGGCCGACCCGGAGCACGGGGGTGCGCCGCACCCGCCCGGCGGTGCGGTCGGCGGCGGCGGCGATGTCGGCGGGGGTGATGGTGTCCACCCGCCGATCCTGCCGGGCCCCGCGGGCCCGTCCGGACCACCCCCCGGGATCACCGGTAGGCCGTTCAGGGACATCTGCACCGCGCGAGGTGTTGCCGCGCGTGATCGCTGCCGAAGGTCGGGGGGACGAGAAGCGAGTGCGGGTCTCGGAGGCCACCGACCGGCCCCCGACGTGCGGAGGAGCGACATGAAGACAGTCCTGGCCATCGAGACGACGAGGCCCATCGGCGTCCGGGACCTCAACGGGTTCATCTCCGGGATCTCCGAACGCGTCCCGGGCTGCTTCGTGTCCCAGGGCCCGAGCAGCCGCGGCAAGGTCACCGTGACGATCCTGTCCCCGCAGGCCGTGCCCCTGGAGATCGCCGAGGACGTCCTGGAGTCCCTGCCGGAGCTGTGCGAGGCGATCAGCGGGATCACCCTGCAGGAGGCCGTGCGCCGGCCCAACCCGCGCCAGCAGCCCCGGCCGCAGACCGCGCCGCCGGCCCCCGTCGGCTGATCTCACAGCACCCGCTCGACCCGGGGGCCCGCCACGACGTGGACGCCGAGGACGCCGACGCCCCCGGCCGCGCACGCCCCCACCAGGGCCTGCGCCCACTCCAGGTCCGAGGCCCCCACCGGGCGCGGCCCCGGCGGTGACAGCGCGAACGCCACCGACCCCACCCCGGAGGTCTGCTCGGCGAGGAGCTCGGCCAGGACCCCGGCGAGGTTCGCGGCGAACGGGCCCGCGGGACGCTCCGGCACGTCCTCGACGATCACCAGCGACGCCTGCTGGTGGCCGTCGGCGTCGAAGAGCTGCACCCACAGGTCCGTGCGGGGCACCACCTCCTCGTCGGCGGCCAGCAGCCGCCACCGGTCGGCGAGCTGCTCGGGGGTGCGGACGGGCGGCAGCGACGTGCGGTGCGGGATCGACATGCGCCCAGCGTCCGCGGCCGCACCGGCCGGCCCCGCCTGCCGTCCACAGCGCGGGGGACCGGACGCGCCACCGGGCGCCTGTGCGGACCGCGGCGCCCCGGCGGCGACCTCCCGGTCGGCCGGTGCCGGCCCCGCGGGCGCGCCGGGGCGGTCCTAGCCTGACGCGGTGATCACTGCGGGTGTCGACCTCGCGACCCAGCCGGCCAGGACGGGCCTGGCCGTCGTCGAGTGGCGGCCCGGCGCGGCCCGGCTCGCGCACCTGCAGCTGGGCGTCACCGACCGCGACGTCGTCGAGGCGGCCACGACGGCCGACAAGGTCGGCATCGACTGCCCGCTGGGGTGGCCGGACGACTTCATCGCCTTCACCACCGCGCACGCCGCCGGCCGCGTCGAGCTGCCCACCGCCGAGAGCGGCGACGAGCTGCGCCGCCGCCTGGCGTACCGGGAGACCGACCGGGTCGTGCGCCGCGCCGGGTACTCGCCCCTGAGCGTCGCCACCGACCGCATCGGGCTCACCGCGATCCGGGCGGCGCTCGTCCTCGGAGCCCTCGCCGCCGCCGGGGCGCCCGTGGACCGCTCGGGGGCCGGGGTCGTCGCCGAGGTGTACCCGGCGGCCTCCCTGCGGCGGTGGGGCCTGGCGCACCGGCAGTACAAGGGCGAGGGTCACCGCGCGGCGCGGCAGGCGCTGGTCGCCGCGCTGCGCGAGCAGGTGCCGTGGCTGGACCTCGGCGGGCACGTCCGGCTGTGCGAGGCCTCCGACGACGCGCTGGACGCCGTCGTCGCGGCCCTGACCGCGCGCGCCGCCGCGCTCGGGCGCTGCGCCCCACCGCCGGAGGAGGACGTCGAGCGCGCCCGGCGGGAGGGGTGGATCCTGCTGCCGGAGGGCCCGCTGTCGACCCTGGTGGAGGACTGAGGCGGCCCGTCGACGGCGCCGCTCAGCCCCGCTCGCCGGTGGTCTCGGCGACCTGCTTCACGTGCGCCGCGCGCCGCTCCAGCAGCCGTCGCAGGTACGGCCCCAGCACCAGCCGCGTGACGACCGCCCCCAGCGGGCCGGCGGGGGCGACGACGCTCAGGCGGTCGGTCATCCGGGTGACCACCGCACCGCCGGGCCCCGTCGGGACGCGGCGGGCCTCGAACAGGTGCTCGTGGTGCAGGGCGGCGAAGGGGCCGCGGGTCTGCTCGTCGACGAAGCGGTGCGGTCGGTCGTGGGCGGTGACGCGGCTGGTCATCCGCCAGGGCAGGCCGAGGTGGCGGGCGTGGAAGGTCACCTCGTCACCGAGCCCCAGGCGACGGCGGCCGCTGCTGGTGGTGGCGCGCTCGCCGCTGCCGGCCAGGGAGGCGGTGTGGACGTCGACGTCCAGCTCCAGGTCGAAGACCGTGGAGGGCTCGGCGGCGACGTCGGTCACCACCTCGATCAGCACGAGCACCAGGGTGCCGGTCGCAGAGATGCCGCGCTCAGGGACCGGGTGCGGTGAGGTGCCGGTCGACGGCCGCGGCGGCGAGGTCGCGCACCGGTGGCGCCGCGACGCCGGGGGCGGGGAGGGAGCGGCGGGTGCGGGCGGCGAGGTCGCCGTCGTAGAGCAGGAGCAGTTCGGCGGCCAGCGCGCCGGGGTCGTGGGCGCCGGCGTCGGCGGCCAGGGACCGCAGGCGCCCGGTGAGGAGCCCGGTGTCGGCGAGCAGCCAGGGGTGCGCGGGGTGCTGCGGGTCCACGACCTCGACCGCGGCGGCGAGGAAGGCGCAGCCCCGGCCGGCGTCCTGGACGCGCTGCAGGTCCTCGAGGGCGTCGAAGACCGACAGGAGCCGGGCGCGGGGGTCGGCGCCGGCGCGTTCGAGGGCCGCGTCCCAGGTGAGCCGCCACCGTTCGTGGCGGCGCTGGAGGTAGGCGGCCACGAGGTGGTCCTTGCCGGGGAAGTGGGCGTAGAGGGTCGCGGGGGCGACCTGCGCGCGGCGCAGGACGGCGTCGACGCCGGTGGCGGCGATCCCGTGCTCGTAGAAGAGCTCCTCGGCGGCGTCCAGCAGGCGCGTCCTGGCGGGTGCTCTCGCGCCTCGGCTGTCCACGCGGCTACTGTAACGACCACTATGGTGAAGCGATCGTTACAGTCAGGGCGCGGGGTGGTCGTCGCCGGAGCCGGGTTCATCGCCCTGACCTACGGGGTGGTGCGCTTCGGGTACGGCCTGCAGCTGCCCCGGCTGACGGCCGAGTTCTCCCTGTCCGCCTCGACGGCGGGCCTCATCGCCTCCGGCAGCTTCCTCGCCTACTGCGCCACCGCGCTCGCCGCCCGCGGCCTCGTCGTGCGCCGCGGCGGCCGGGTGGTCCTGCGGCTGGCGGCCGCGCTGGGCGCGACCGGTGCCCTGGTGGTCGCGGTCTCCGGGTCCGCGGCGGTGCTGGCCCTGGGGGTGCTGGTCGCCGGCAGCGCGGCCGGGGCCGCCTCACCGGCCCTCGTCGTCGCCGTCGCCGCCACCGTGCCGGAGCGCTCGGCGCCCCGCGCCCAGGCCGCGGTGAACGCCGGCACGGGCCTCGGGGTCGCCGCCGTCGGGGTCGCGACCCTGCTGGCCCCCTCGGCGTGGCGCCCGGTGTGGGTCCTGGCCGCCGTGGCGGTCCTCCTCGTGGCCGCCCGGGTCGACCGGCGCACCCGCTGGCCGCGCCCGGCCCCCGGCGACCGTCCCGGCGTCCGCACCGGCGCCCCCCGCGACCCGTGGACGGCGCTGCTGCCCCCGGTCCTCGCCGCCGCGCTGGCCGGCGCGGGCAGCGCGGCCGTGTGGACCTTCGGGCGCGACCTGCTCGCCGGCACCGGCGGGCTGCCGGAGCGGACCACCGCGACGCTGTGGGTGCTGCTCGGGGTCGCCGCGGTCCTCGGCGCCCTCAGCGGCGACGTCGTGCGCGTCCTCGGGCTGCGCCGGGCGTGGGCCCTGACCGTGCTCCTGTCCGCGGCCGGGACCGCGGTGCTCGCGCTGGCCGCCGCGCACGTCGCGGTCGCCGGGGCGGCCGCCGCCCTCTTCGGCGGCGCCTACACCGCGCTCAGCGGGGTCCTCATCGCCTGGGCCGGTGAGCTGCGCCCGCACACCGCCGGCGCCACCACCGCCACCCTGTTCGTCTCCCTGACCGCCGGTCAGGCGGTGGGCTCGGCCGCCACCGGCGCCCTCGCCGGCAGCACCGGACCCGTCGCCGCCTTCCTGGTCTGCGCCGCGCTCCTCGTGGCCGCCGCCGCCGTCCTGCCCCGGCGCGCCGTCAGCGCGGCGGGAGCGGCTGCCCGGCCGTGAGGTGCGGGGACCGCGGTGCCCTCAGCGGCCACGTCCCGTCGGGCGTCGGACCCGCTGGGGTGAGCTGCCCGGGACGACCTCGAGCAGGCGCCGAGCCTCGAGGTCGACCTTCACGTAGCGGGTGAAGTTCGTGAGGCGGCCGCCGGGGAAGGCGGGGTGGCCGCCGAGGCGGTCCTGGGCCGTGGCGACGACGGTCTTCAGCAGCGCCCCGCGGTCCGGGTCGGCGTCGTCGACGACGTCGAGGATGACGTCGCGGACCAGTTCCCACTGCTCCAGGGGCAGGGTCCAGTCCTCCATGCCGCCTTCGAGGGACCCGTTGAGCACCCGCACCCGTCCCCGGGAGCGGTCCTGCTCGTCGGTGGCCCAGGCGGAGGCCGGGACCTCCCAGCCGCCGTCGGTTCGTCGTCGCGCCACGGGTGCCGTCCTCCAGGTCTCGGTCAGGTCTCGGTCGAGTCGTCGGGGGGGCCGGGGGTCGCTCCCCGGTCCCGGCGCGTCACAGCATGACGGCCAGGGCCACCACCGCGGCGGCCAGCAGCAGCAGGCCGAGGGCCGCGGGGACGGAACGGGGCTGGACGCGCTCCCCGCCCAGGCGGTCGTACGCCCGTCGCAGGGGTCCGGTCGTGCGGTGGCGCCAGGTGAGCCCGGCGACGAGCAGCAGCAGGCAGGGCAGGCAGTAGACGAGGCCGTAGCCGGCGAGCACGAGCAGGCCGGTGCCGGCGGGGACGTCGGCGGCGGTGAGGCGTTCGACCGCGACGAGGTAGGGGAAGGCGTTGGGCAGGTCCGCCCCGGTGACCAGCACCCCGAGGGGGGCGGCCGTCCAGGGCCCGAACCACGGGGGCAGGACGACCGCGGCGCGGGTGCGGGTCCGCAGGCGGCGGACGGCGCTGACCGCCAGGACGAGCGCGGCGAGCAGGAGCGCGCCGCGACGGACCCAGCCGGCGGCCCCGGCGACGGTGTCGCCCAGCGCCGCGCCGCCGAGGAACAGGCCCGCGCCGGCGGCGACGACGACGAGGTAGGCGCCCGCGACGTAGGCCAGGGCGGTGCTCCCGGGCCGGCGCAGCGGCGCCAGCAGGATCAGCGTGACGCCGGCGAGGGTGGCGGGGTTGAGGGAGTCCAGGGCGGCGAGCCCGGCGATCGCCGCGAGGAGACCGGCAGTCAGCATGAGATGAAAGTAACCGGTGTGAGACGGAAAAGTCTCAGATGAGTAGGGTGTGGGTGTGGTCACCTCCTCGCACCGGAACCCCGCACCCGATGTCGCGGTCGAGGTCTTCGGCGATCCCGTCGCCGTCGCCGCCGCCCGGCACCTGGCGCTCGCCCCGGCGGCGTCGATGCAGGAGCTGGCCGCGGCCGCCGGGGTCAGCCGGGCGACCCTGTTCCGCCGGTTCCCGTCCCGGGCCGCGCTGGTGGCCGAGCTGTGCCGGGCCGCGGCGGAGGCCTTCGTGCGCGCGGTGGAGGAGGCCTCGCCCGGGGAGGGGACCCCCGCGCAGGCGCTGGAACGGGTGGTCGAGGCGCTGGGGCGCCTGGCCGCGGTGGTGGGCCTGCTCGGGTTGCAGCCGCTGCAGGAGCACGTCGAGGCCGACCTGCTCGCCCGCACCGCGGCGACCGAGGAGACCCTGCGCCGGCTGGTGCGGCGCGGTCAGGAGAGCGGGGACTTCCGGGTGGAGGTCGACCCGGAGTGGGTGCTGACGATGCTGACGTGGTTGCTGGTCGGCGCCGCCGACAGCGTGCGCCTGGGCCGGCTGACCTCCGGCGCGGCGCAGCGTCACCTGGCCGCGACGATCACCGCGGCGCTGCGGCGGACCCCGTGAGGCCCCTCGACCGGCGCCGGCCGCGGCGCCCCGGCCGGCTGGACCCCCGGGCCGGGCGCTGGGTGCTCCTGGTGACCGCACTGGCCCAGCTCGCCGGCCCCGCCCTCGCGGGCTTCGACCAGGGCGACGCCGAGGACCCCGTCGTCGTCCCGCCCGGCCCCTTCTTCGCGGTGTGGGCGGTGGTGCTGCTGGGGTGCCTGGCGGTCGCGGTGCGCGGGTTCCCGCGGCACCGGGCCGGCACGGCCGGCTACCGCCGGCTGCACCTGCCGCTGAGCCTGGCCCAGGTCGGGTTCGTCGCGTGGCTGTGGGCCGCGGCGACCGCACCGGTGGCCACCGTCCCGGTCTTCGCCGTCGTGCTGGTCTGCCTCGGTGTGGCGCTGCACCGCGCGCCGCCGGCCGGGGTTGCCACCACCGCGAGCGGCGGCGCGCTGCCGGAGGCGGTCCTCGGCGTCTACGCCGGGTGGTCCGCCGCCGCGGTCTGGATCAACACCGCCACGGTCCTGGACCGCCCCTCCGGCCCGACGCTGACCGGTCTGCTGGCCGGCGCGGTGGTCACGGCCGTGCTGCTCGTCACCGTCGTCGCGCGCACCCTCGCCGCGCGGTCGGCCGCCGCAGCGGCCAGCGCCTGGGCCCTGTGCGGGGTGGCGCTCTCCACCTCCGCCGCCGGTGCCGCCGGGTCGTCCGCGGTGGCGCTGACCGGTCTCGCGGCGGTGGCCGGCGCCTGGGTGGTCACGGCCCGTCGCACCCACCGGGCCCGGGGGGCCGCGGAGGTGCTCGGCGCCCGGTAGCCGGCTCGCCCGGGCGCCCCGAGGTGAACGTCGGGTGAAGTCCCCGCCGCCGGGCTCCTCCGACAGGTGTCGCTGCCGAAGAACTGGTGGAGCGCTGAACCGGTCGGCGCGCAGGAGGCGGCGAAGTGGACACGGGGCAGCAGCGGCAGGACCGCGGAGCAGGCCGGGCGGACGCCCGGGGGCGCGGCGCGGGGGGCTGGCTCGCCAACCGCCGGGTCGGGACCCGCGTGCTGGGCGCGACGGTCCTGGTGGCCCTCGCGGCGCTGCTCGTCGGGCTGGTCAGCTGGTCGGTGGTGGAGAACCTGCAGACCCAGCGCCAGGACGAGGTCGGGCGCGCCGTCCCCTACATCACCGGGCTGCAGCAGGCGGCGCTGGCCGCCAAGTCCGCCGCCACCGACGAGCGCGGGTTCTTCATCACCGGCGACCGGGAGTTCGTCGACGAGAGCCTGGGTCGCGAGGAGAGCTTCACCGCCGCGATGGCCGACGCCCGCGCCGCGGCGCGGACCGACGCCGAGCGCGCGACCGTCGACGCCGTCCAGGCCGACGTCCACGCCTGGTTCGAGGCCCTGAGCGCGGAGTACGCCCTCGCCGCCACCGACCGGGACGCGGCCGTGGCGGCGTCGTTCGGGCCCAACCGCGACGCCCGCAAGGAGTTCGAGGCGCTGCTCGCGGAGGAGACGGAGCGGGCGAGCGCCGCGCTGGCCGCGGGGCAGGACTTCGCCGCCACGGTGCAGCGGGGTCAGACGCTCGTGCTGGGCCTGCTGGTGGTGAGCCTCGTGGTGGCCGTGGCGGCCGCGCTGGTGGTCCGCCGCAGCATCGTCGCCCCGCTGGGTCGGGTCACCGACGTCCTCGCCCGGGTCGCCGACGGCGACCTCCGGGCGACCGTGGGCCTGTCCAGCCGCGACGAGATCGGGGCCATGGCGCAGGCGCTGGACCACTCCACCGACCGCTTCCGCGCGACGCTGGCCCAGATCACCGCCAGCGCGGGGCAGCTGGCGGCCTCCGCCGACGGGCTGACCCACGTGTCGTCCCAGCTCTCCGCCGGGGCCGAGCGGTCCGCGGACCAGTCGCAGGTCGTCTCGGCGGCCACCGAGGAGATCTCGGCGAACATCGGCACCGTCGCGGCGGCCGGGGACGAGATGAGCGCCGCGATCCGCGAGATCGCGACCTCCACCGCGGAGGCGTCCTCGGTGGCCGCCGCGGCGGTGGCCTCCGCGCAGGAGGCGTCGGCGACGCTGGACCGGTTGTCGGCGTCGTCGCGGGAGATCGGTGACGTGGTGAAGCTCATCACCTCCATCGCCGAGCAGACGAACCTGCTGGCCCTGAACGCGACCATCGAGGCCGCCCGCGCGGGGGAGATGGGCAAGGGCTTCGCCGTCGTCGCCGGCGAGGTGAAGGAGCTGGCGCAGCAGACCGCCCGCGCCACGGAGGACATCACCGGCCGGGTGGGCGCGACGCAGGCCGACGCGGTGGCCGCCGCCGCCGCCATCGCCGACATCGGTGAGGTCATCGCCCGGATCGACGGCCTGCAGGCCACGATCGCCGCGGCGGTGGAGGAGCAGTCGGCGACGACGGCGGAGATGGTCCGCAACGTCACCGAGGTGTCGACCGGCTCGCAGGAGATCGCCGCCAGCGTGTCGGGCATGGCGTCGACCGCCGCGGACGCCACGACCAGCGCCGGCGACACCGCCCGGGCCGCCCACGACGTCGCCGGCACGGCGCAGCAGCTGAAGGAGCTGGTCACCGTCTTCCGCGTCTGAGCCCGTCGCGTCCCGCGGGGGACGGTGACCCCGTCCCCCGCGGTGGGCCTCAGCCCGGGACGCCGGACTCGGCGACGATCCGCGCGACCGTCTCCTCGTCGAGCTCGAACAGCTCCTCGCCGTCGCCCGGCGACGGGATCGACAGCACCCGGGACCGCACCACGTCGTCGACCTCGACGAGCAGCGCCCCGTGCCCGCGCAGGATGCGCTCGCGGCCGGGGGCGGCGAACGGGTCGCTGCGGTTCGCCACCGCGGGGGCCACCAGCGCCGTCAGGCCGGACGGGTAGGTCTGCGCGGCGGCGTGGTGGTAGTGCCCCGACAGCACGACCCGCACGTCGGTGCCGTCGAGGGCGGCGAGCAGGTCCGCGGGGTCCTGCAGCTTCAGCCCGTCGTGCAGGACCGTCGGCGCCGGCACGGGGGAGTGGTGCACGACGACCGCGGACCCCTTCGGGGCCGCGGTGGCGAGCACCGACCGCAGCCAGTCCAGCTGCTCGGCGCCCAGGAGGCCGTACCCGCGGCCGGGCACCGAGGAGTCCAGCACGACCAGCCGGAACCCGTCGACGTCGTGCACCGACCGGACCGGGCCCAGGACCTCGGTGAACTCCGCGGGGGTGTCGTGGTTGCCCATCGCGAAGACGGGCACCGCCCCGTGGGCGCGCGCGAACTCCCCGACCAGCGCGCGGGCCGTCTCGTAGGAGGCGACGGTCCCGTCCTCGGAGACGTCACCGGAGACCACCACGGCGTCGAGGGGCCCGATGCGGTGCAGCGACTCCAGGACGTGCCCGAGGGCGGCGGTGGTGTCGACGAACCCGCCGTGCAGGCCGCCGGCCGCCATCAGGTGCGTGTCGGACAGGTGCAGGATGCGCGTCACCCCTCCTCCCCCTCCTTCTCCTCGTCGTCCTTCTCGTTCTTCTTCTCGGCCTTCTGGTCCCCGGCGCGCGCGGCGTTCCCGGCGGCCGCGGGGTTCCCGGTGGCCGCGGCGCTCCCGGCCGCCGCGCCGTCCGTGGGCGAGTCCGTCGGGGTCGACGTCGGGGAGTCCGTCGCCGTGGCCGTCTGCGTCGGCGTCTGCGTCGGTTCCGGTTCGGCCGCGACCGTGAGGGTGATCTCGGTGCCGACGGGGACGCGGGTCTGCGCCTGCAGGTCCTGGTCCACGACGGTGCCCGGGGTGGCGTCGCTGACGTCGGTGGTCTCGGTGTTGATGCTCTGGAACCCGAGGGCGCGCAGTTCCGCCTTCGCCTCGTCCTCGGTCTTGGTGACGACGTCCGGCACCGTGACCTGCCCGCTGGCGACGTTCAGCCCGATCGACGTCCCCTTCGGCTGGGAGCTGCCGATCGCGGGGTCGGTCGAGACGACCTCGCCCTTGCCCACCGACGCGTCGTCGACGGTCGTCACGTTCCCGGCCTGCAGGCCCGCGGCCACGAGCGCGGCCCGGGCCTCCTCCTGGGTCTGGCCCTTCACGTCCGGCACCTGCACCGCGTTCGGGCCCGAGGACACGACGACGTTCACGGTGCCGCCGACGGCGACCGGCTGCCCGACCCCGGGGTCGGTGCGGACCACGTCGCCCGGGTCGACGTCGTCGCTGGCCTCCTCGGTGACGTTCGCCACCAGGCCGGCCTCCTCCAGGTCGGCGCGCGCGCTGTCCCCGTCCTTGCCCACGACGTCGGGCACCGGCACGGTCGCGGGGGTCGTCGACGTCTGGACGGGGGTCCCCCCGCCGTCGCCCTGGTTCAGCAGCGCGTACCCGACGCCCCCGATGCCGAGGGCCAGCAGGACGACCAGCAGCACCCACGGCCAGCGCCGGCGGCGCTCCTCCTCCGGGTCGGGGGCGTCCCCGACGCGCGGCAGCGTCCCGGTGGGCGGGCTCGCCGGCACCGGCGGGGTGACGGTCGTCGCGGCGGCCGTGGCGGCGAACCGCTGCGTCGCCTGCTGCGCGGCGGGGTCGTTCGGGAAGCTCGCCCCGCGCAGCGGGCGGCCCTCCACGGCGCGGCGCAGGTCGTCGGCGAAGTCGGCGGCGCTCTGGTACCGGTTCTCGCGGTCCTTCGACAGCGCCATCAGCACCACGCGGTCCACGGCCGGCGGGATCTGCGGGGCCAGCGCAGACGGCGGCCGCGGCTGCTCCGAGACGTGCTGGTAGGCGACCGCGACGGGCGCGTCACCGGTGAACGGGGGGCGGCCGGTGAGGATCTCGTACAGCAGGCAGCCGGTGGAGTACAGGTCGCTGCGGGAGTCGACCTGCTCCCCGCGGGCCTGCTCGGGGGACAGGTACTGCGCGGTGCCCATGACCGCCGACGTCTGGGTCAGCGTCGCGGAGGAGTCGCTCACGGCCCGGGCGATGCCGAAGTCCATGACCTTCACCTCGCCCGCCGGGGTGATCATCACGTTCGCGGGCTTGATGTCGCGGTGGACGATGCCCATCCGGTGCGAGTACTCCAGCGCGCCCAGGACGCCCTCGGTGTAGGCGAGCGCGTCGGTGATCGCCAGCGGGTGGTCGGTGCGCAGCATGTCGCGCAGCGTCCGGCCCTCCACGTACTCCATGACGATCCACGGCAGCTCGACGCGGCCGCCGCCGTGCTCGGTGAGCTGCTCGGCGCCGGTGTCGTACACCGCCACGATCGAGGGGTGGTTCAGCCCCGCCGCGGCCTGCGCCTCGCGCCGGAACCGGGCCTGGAAGGAGGGGTCGCGCGCCAGGTCCGAGCGCAGCAGCTTCACCGCGACGGTCCGTCCCAGCCGGGTGTCGCGGGCCACGTGCACCTCGGCCATGCCGCCGCGCCCGAGCAGGCTCCCGACCTCGTACCGGCCGCCGAGCACGCGCGGCGCCGGCAGCCCGTGGCCAGTCGTCGTGTCCGTCACTGCTCTCCCCGTTCCCCGCGTGCCTGGTCCTTGCGCTCACCCATCGAGGGCCGCCTCCATCACCGTCTTGGCGACGGGTGCGGACAGCCGCCCGCCGTACGCGCTCTCGGTCGAGCCGCCGTCCTCGATCACCACGGCCACCGCGACCTGCTCGTCCCCGTCGTCGGCGAACGACGTGAACCAGGCGTACGGGGGCAGGCCCGCGCCGTGCTGCGCGGTGCCGGTCTTGCCGCCGACCCGGACCCCGTCGATCTTCGCGCGGGTCCCGGTGCCGCTGTCCACGACCAGCTCCATCATCTGCTGCAGCGTCCGCGCGTTCTCCGAGCTGACCGCGCGCCCCAGCTCCGACGGCGACGACCGCTCCACGACGCTGCCGGAGTCACCGGCCTCGCGGACCTCGGCCACCAGGTTCGGCTTCATGACGACGCCGTCGTTGGCGATGGCCGCGGAGATCATCGCGACCTGCAGCGGGGTCGCGAGGTCGTTGCCCTGCCCGATGCCGGAGTACGCCAGCAGCGGCCCGGCGACGTCGTCGCCGGTGGGGAAGCTGCTCGTCGCGACCGTGGTCGGGATCGTCAGCGACTGCCCGAAGCCGAACTTCGCGGCCTGCTCCCCGAGGGCGTCCGCGCCGAGCTTCAGGCCCAGGTCCCCGAACGCGGTGTTGCAGGAGATCTTCAGCGCGTCCGCGAGGGACACCTGGTCGTTCGGCCCGCAGGCCGTGCCCTCGTCGTTCTTCAGGGTGTTGCTCGTCTGCGGCAGCGCCAGCTCCTGCGGCCCGGCGACCAGCGTGTCGGCGGTGTAGTCGCCGCTCTCCAGCGCCGCGGCCGCCGTCACCAGCTTGAACGTCGACCCCGGCGGGTACAGCGTCGAGGTGGCCCGGTTGATCAGCGGGTCGTCCTCGTCGGCGTTCAGCGCCGTCCACGCCTGCTCCTGCGCGGCGCCGTCGTGGCTGGCCAGGGAGTTCGGGTCGTAGCCGGGGCTGGACACCATCGCCAGCACGTCCCCGGTCCGCGCGTCGAGCGCGACCACGGCGCCCTTGCGGCCGTCGAGCGCGTCCCACGCCGCCTGCTGCACCTTCGGCTCCAGCGTCAGCGTCACGTCGGCGCCCTTGGGCTTCTCCCCGGTCAGCAGGCTCGACAGGTTCCGGTAGAACAGCTCGTCCGCCGAGCCGGACAGCACGTCGTTCTCGGCGCGCTCGATGCCCGACGTCCCGTACCGCAGGGAGTAGAACCCCGTCACGGGCGCGTACAGCTGCCCGGCGGGGTAGGAGCGCTGGTACTGGTAGGCGTCGTCGACGGGGGTGCTCGCCGCGATCGCCGCGCCGCCCTGGACGAGGATCGCGCCGCGCTCGCGGCCGAACTCGGCGTACAGCTGCCGGGAGTTGCCCGGCATCGCGTTCAGCTTCCCCGCGGTGATGAACTGGATCCACGTCGTGGAGGCGAACAGCGCGAAGAACAGGAACGCCACCACCAGGGACAGCCGGCGCAGCGGGCGGTTCATACCGTCCTCACCGCCTGCGTCACGCCGGTGTCGTCGCCGGGGCCGTTGCGGACCTCCGCGGCGGGACGGCGCGCCAGGTCCGACACGCGCAGCAGGAGCGCCACGACGATCCAGTTCGACACCAGGGACGACCCGCCCGCGGCCAGGAACGGCATCGTCAGCCCCGTCAGCGGGATGACCCGCGTCACGCCGCCGACGACCACGAACACCTGCAGCGTCACCGAGAACGCGAGCCCGGCGGCGAGCAGCTTGCCGAAGCCGTCGCGGACGCCGATGGCCGTCCGCAGCCCCCGCTCCACCAGCACGACGTACAGGACCAGCACGGCGAACAGCCCGGCCAGGCCGAGCTCCTCGCCCAGGGAGGCGTAGATGAAGTCGGAGTTCGCGTACGGCACCGTCTGCGGGCGGCCCTCGCCGAGGCCGGTGCCGGTCAGCCCGCCGTTGGCCATGCCGTACAGGCCCTGGACGAGCTGGAAGCTGGACCCGGTGCGGTTCTCCGTCGTGAAGGGGTGCAGCCAGATGTCGACGCGGGCCTGGACGTGGCTCATCGTCGTCGCCGCGAACACCGCCGCGGCCGAGAACATCAGCAGCCCCAGCACGATCCAGGAGACCCGCTCGGTCGAGACGTACAGCACCGCGACGAACAGCCCGAAGAACAGCAGCGACGTCCCGAGGTCGCGCTGCAGGACGAGGATCCCGATGCTGGCGACCCAGGCCAGCAGGATCGGCCCGAGGTCGCGGGCGCGGGGCAGCTGCAGGAACAGCACCTTGCGCCCGGTCAGGCTCAGCGCGTCGCGGTGCACGACCAGGTACCCGGCGAAGAACACCGCCAGGCAGATCTTCGCCAGCTCCCCGGGCTGGAAGGTGAAACCGGCCAGGCCGATCCAGATGCGGGCCCCGTTCACGGTGCGGCCCAGGCCCGGGACCATCGGCAGCAGCAGCAGGACCAGACCGGCGACGGCCGCCGTCCACGTGTACCGGCGCAGGATGCGGTGGTCGCGCACGAACGCCAGGACGACCCCGGCCGCGACGATCCCCAGCGCGGACCAGAGGAACTGCCGGGACGCCGAGGACGTGTCGAGGGCGGTGTCGAGCCGGTGGATCATCACCAGGCCGATGCCGTTGAGCAGGGTCGCCACCGGCAGCAGCAGCGGGTCGGCGTGCCGGGCCCGCCACCGCAGCAGCAGGTGCAGCGCGATCGCCAGGCCCCCCAGGCCGCCGGCGTACGCGAACAGGTTCGGCGGCAGCGCGCCGTCGACGGTGAGGCCGACGACGGCCCACGCCCCGCCCGCGATGGCCACGGCCGCGACGACGAGCAGCAGCTCGACGTTGCGCCGGGTCGTGGGGTACACGGGCAGCACGGTGGCCATCAGCCGACCCCTCCGCAGTCCTGGGGCGTGACGCTCTCGGTGGTGGTGGGGGTGCTCGTGGGGGAGCCGGTGGCCGGGCCGGTCGTCGGGCCCGCCGTCGGGGCGGCGGTGGGCGTGCTCGCCGCGACGGCCGCCCGGCAGGCGGCCGCGTTCTCCTCCAGGTTGCCCACGAGCTCGCGCGCGTCGGCCAGGCTGCTGGAGGTGACCCGTGCGCGGACGCGGTTCGCCCACGTCGTCGACAGGTCCGCGACCGCGATGCCGGTGCTCTCCAGCACCTGCGACGTGCGCAGCGGCCCGATGTCCTGCGACAGCCCCCGGTAGATCGCGACCGTCCCGTCGTCGTCGCCCACGAAGTACTGCTGCTGGCTCCAGCGCCACACCCCGAAGCCGCCGGCGGCCAGGAGCACCACCAGCAGCAGCGGGCCGGCGATCCAGCGCACCCGCCGGCGGCGGCGCTCGCGCGGGGTCAGGGGCGGGCGGCCACCCTCATGGTCGTCCTCCGCGTCGTCGCCGGACTCGTCCTGCGCGGCGCGCAGCGCGGCGGCCCGGGCCGCGGGCGTCCCGGCGGCCGAGGACCGGCGCGGGCGGTGGAACGCGGCCGCGCCCACGACCTGCGGCGTCGTCGAGGGGGCGTGCCCGGCGTCCAGCTCCACCACGTCGGCGACCAGGCAGGTGATGTTGTCGGGGCCGCCGCCGCGCAGCGCGAGCTCGACGAGCCGCTGGCAGGTCGTGTCGGGGTCGGCGCCCGCGGCGAGGGTCTCGGCCAGGGTGTCGTGGCTGACGACGCCGGACAGCCCGTCGCTGCACAGCAGGTACCGGTCGCCGGGCCGCGCCTCGCGGACCGACACGTCCGCCTCGTCGTCGCCGCGCCCCGTCAGCACCCGCATGATCACCGACCGCTGCGGGTGCCGCTCGGCCTCCTCGGGGCTGATCCGGCCCTCGTCGATGAGGGACTGGACGTAGCTGTGGTCCTTCGTGAGCTGCGTCAGCCGCCCGTCGCGCAGCAGGTAGCCGCGGGAGTCGCCGATGTGGGCCAGCACCAGCCGGGACCCGGCCCGCAGGATCGCGGTGACGGTCGTGCCCATGCCGCTCAGGTCCGGTTCGGTCTCCACGCGGCGGCGCAGCTGCTCGTTCGCGGCCTCGATCGCGTCGTGCAGGTGCTGGGCGGCGTCGTCGCTGCCGTGCGACTCCCCGTCCAGGACGGACATCTCGCCCACCGCCAGGGAGCTGGCGACGTCACCGCCGGCGTGCCCGCCCATGCCGTCGGCCACGACGAGCAGGTGCGGCCCGGCGTAGCCGGAGTCCTGGTTGGTGGTCCGGCCCAGCCCGACGTCCGAGCGCGCGGCGAAGTTCAGCGCGATGGCCACGGGCTACCTCCGGAGCTCGAGCACGGTCTTGCCGATCCGCAGCGGCGTCCCCGGCTCGAAGGGGGCGGGGGCGGTGAGGCGGTCACGACCGAGGAAGGACCCGTTGGTGGACTGCAGGTCCTCCACCACCCAGCCGTCGCCCCCGGGCTGCGGGGTGATCCGGACGTGCTTGGTGGAGGCGTACTCGTCGTCCAGGACGAGGGTGCAGTCGCTGCCGCGGCCGATGAGGACCGGGGCCTGCCCCAGCGCCAGGGTCGTGCCGCGCAGCGACCCCTCCGTCACGACGAGGGTGGCGCGCCGGCGGGCCGGCTCCGGCGGGGCCTCCACGGGGGCCCGCGGGGTGCGGGCCGCGGCCCGCTCGGTGCGGCGGGCCGTGACGCGGGTGCCCAGCAGGTCCGCGCGCAGGACGCCCACGATGGCCAGCACGAACAGCCACAGGACGACGAGGAGGCCCAGCCGCAGGACGGTGAGGGTCAGTTCGCTCACGGACGCGGCCCCGTCACGTCCAGCCCTCGTCGCGCCGGGCCGCGTGGAACACCAGCTTGCTGCGGCCCACGGTGATGACGGCCCCGTCGTAGAGGTCGACGGAGGAGACGCGCTCACCGTCGACGAACGTGCCGTTGGTGGAGCTGAGGTCGGAGACGCGGGCGCCGCCGGGGGCCACGCGGATCTCGGCGTGCCGGCGCGAGACGCCCGGGTCGTCCAGGACGACGTCGGCGTCCGAGCCGCGCCCGAGCACCGTGACGGCCTCGGCGAGCACGTACCCGCGGCCGTCGACCTCCAGCCGGGGCCGGCCGGCCTGGTCCGTGCGGGGCGTGGCGGGCGCCACGCGCCCCCGCACGGTGGAGGACAGGACCCGGAACACGCCCGTCTCCAGGTCGTCGGACTCGTGGAACGCCACCCGCACCGGGCCGACGAAGCTGTACCGCTGCTTGTCGGCGTGCTGGGTGACGGCCGCGACGAGCTCGTCGGCGAGGGTGTCCTGCCAGGACGCGATCTTCTCGTGGTCGGCGGGGCCGAGCTCCACGATGAAGCTGTTCGGCACGAGCGTGCGCCCCCGCGAGAGCACCGCGGCGCGGTCGTCGAGCTCGCGGCGCAGCGCGCTGGCGACCTCGACGGGCTGCACCTCGCTGCGGAAGGCGCGCGCGAAGACCCCGTTGACGGCACGCTCCACGCCGCGTTCGAAACGGTCGAGCACTCCCACGTCGAGCCCCCCTCCAAGATCGCGCCGGTCGTCCCAGCCCCGGCAATCGTAGCCGGGGACCCCCCGTCCGCCGGTGGAGCCGGGGTGCGCGGACGTGGAGGTGGCGTGAGGGCCCCTCCGGGGCTGGTACGGTTGCTCTCAGCACGCGCGAGTGGCGGAATAGGCAGACGCGCACGGTTCAGGTCCGTGTGCCCGAAAGGGCGTGGGGGTTCAACTCCCCCCTCGCGCACGTGTGGTGGAGGCCCCGGTCGGTTGACCGGGGCCTTCGTCGTCTCCGGGGTCGTCCTCCGGGTGACGACCCGCAGCGGCGCGGTGCTGCGTCCGGGACCTACGACCTCAGCGGGTGCGGCTGGACGCACACGCGGTTGCGGCCGGTGCTCTTCGCCCGGTACAGCAGCTCGTCAGCCCGGGTCTGCAGCTCCTCCACGAGGCACGGCACCGCCGTGCCCGGGGGGCAGAACGCCACGCCGGCGCTGACGGTGACCGGCGGGTACCCGCCGTCCGCGGCGACGGCCGCCCGCAGCCGCTCGCCGAGGTCGGCCACCTCCGCGAGGTCGGAGGTGGTGGCGATCAGGAGGAACTCCTCACCGCCGATGCGGGCGAGGAGGTCGGTGGGGCGGACGGTCGCGGTCAGGACCGCCGCGACCCGGGCCAGCACCGCGTCCCCGACGTCGTGGCCGAGGGTGTCGTTCACGCTCTTGAAGTGGTCCACGTCGAGGAGCACCGCGCCCGTCGGGCCGAGCCCGGCCGCCGTCCCGTCGGCGGAGGTCGCCGTGAGCGCGGCCCGCAACCCGCGCCGGTTCAGCAGACCCGTCAGCGGGTCGTGCCCGGCGAGGTGGTCGGCCCGGTCGCGCGCGGCGGTCAGCTGCTCGACCGTGGCGTCGAGGCGGCGGCGCAGGACGAACAGCCCGGCCACGCTCAGCACCAGCACCATCTGCACCGCCACCACCCGCAGCCCGCGCTCCAA
This sequence comes from Kineococcus rugosus, assembly GCF_050871975.1. NCBI lineage: Bacteria > Bacillati > Actinomycetota > Actinomycetes > Kineosporiales > Kineosporiaceae > Kineococcus > Kineococcus rugosus. The sequence continues at coordinate 25,652 of NZ_JBJLSJ010000013.1, forward strand.
CCCGTCCCCCGGCACCGCGGCGACGATGGCGGAACCGGCCGCGAGGGCCAGGGCCAGGTGGCCCAGCACCGCGCGGGTGCTGGTGAACATGGCGGCGTAGAGGGGACCCACGACGAGCGACATCACCGCCGTCTGCCGGAACGCGGGGTCGCTGATGCTGAGGGTGAGGACGGACAGGACGCACGTCGCCCACACCGACCACCAGCCCTGGGGGCGCCGGGTGCGCCGCTGCCGCAGGACGGCGAGGGCGGCGACCGGGGGCGCCAGCAGGCCCCCGAGGAGGACGACGGCGGCCGTGCCGGGGTGCAGCAGCTGCGGCGCCACGAACACGGCCCCCAGCGCCAGGAGCAGCAGGCCGGGGGCGCACAGCACGGTGAACAGCTCGCTGGCCCGCAGCGAGGCGCGGCCCGAGGTCGCGTCGGGGGCGGCCTCGGCCGCCCGCGCGCGTCCTGCCCGGCTCACTCCCACGTCAGCGCATCGGCAGCCGGGGGCGCCGACTGCAGCCCCGGCCCCCGGTCGGCGCAGGGGTCGACCCCGGCGCGCCGTCCCGCGGGGACGCCCGGGGGAGACGTCGTGGTCGTCCAGCGCCGTCCCGGCGCTGCCGGCGCCGAGGCGATCGCTCGGTCACCGACGGGACCACGCGGTCGACGACGTCCTGGTCAGCGGGCTGACCGCGACGTCGCCCGCGGGGCGGGACGACCGTGCGCCTGGCGGGCTGCGCGGGGACACGGTGGCACCGGGAACGCTGCTGCCCGACGCCTGCTCGTAGGGGGTGGTCGTTCCGCTGCACGTCCCCGGGCCTCACCTCCAGCCGCTTCGAGCGGCCTCTCGCCGAGGGGCGACTGCCGGATCGACCACCACACGGCCGCCGGGCCGAAGAGCCCGGCGGCCGTCGTGCGTCTCGGGTCAGGTCACCGCCGCGCCGAGTGCGCCATGCGCGGTGAGTCCAGCGGCGGCGTGAGACGGCTGTGTCGCAGCGGTCACCACCGGCGCGGACTTCGTAGCTTGCTCTGCATGACCGGGAGCCAGGACGAGACGGGCATCGCCGCGGACCTCCTCCGAGATCTGCTGAGCGAGCAGCACCCGGACCTGGCCGAGCTGCCCCTGCGCGAGGTGCAGGGCGGCTGGGGCAACCAGATGTGGCGCCTGGGGGATCAGCTGGCCGTGCGGGTGCAGCGCATGGACACCGATCCCGCCTCCCAGCTCGAGGAGCGCCGTTGGCTACCGGTGCTGGCTCCGCGCCTGCCGCTGCCCATCCCTGTCCCGGTACGCGACGGCGCGCCGTGTGAGCGGTTCCCCAAGCTGTGGACGGTCATGACGTGGGTGCCCGGAGTGCCGCTGGACCGCGGCTCGATCACCCGCGGCGAGCACGCCGCCGACGTCCTGGCGGCCTTCCTGCGCGCCCTGCACGTCCCTGCCCCGGCAGACGCGCCAGTTGACACGGGCCGGGGTGCGCACCCCAGGGACTGCGCCGACGGTTTCGAGCACTTCCTCACCTCCCTCGACGCCGACGCAGCCGGTGCTGCCCTCGCCGGTGTTCGAGCCGTCTGGGACGACGCCGTGGCCGCACCGGCGTGGCAGGGGCCGCCGGTGTGGGTGCACGGCGATCTGCACCCGGCGAACGTCGTCGTCGCCGACGGGATGCTGTCGGGGGTCGTCGACTTCGGTGACCTGTTCGCCGGCGACCCGGCGGTGGACCTGGCGGCGGCCTGGGTGCTGTTGCCTGCTGGCGGGGCTGCCCGTTTCTTCACCGCGTACGGGCAGGCGGATGAAGCGATGATCCGACGGGCCCGCGGACTGGCTGTGCTCAAGAGCCTCTTCCTGCTGCTGATGGGCCAGAACGGTGAGCGCGGACTGCCTGGTGGCAAGCCGGCGTGGGGTCCGGCGGGACGCAGGGCGCTGCACCGGGTCCTCGGCCAGCACCCGGACTGACCGGGGAGCACGACGGCAGTCGACGTCAGTGCCCACCGACGGCGGCCCAGCGACTTACCGCAGATCGGCCTGAGCGCGACGTCGGTGACCACCGACGTCCTCGCGAGGTGACGTGGCCGCCGGGCGGTCGACCCCGCCCTCAGACCTCCACCGGCAGCCGCATCGCCGCGCGCAGCTTCGCCAGCCCGCGGCTGGCGTTGACCCGCACCGCCCCGACGGACATGTCGAGGACGTCGGCGATGCGCTCGTCCTCCATCTCGTCGAGGTAGCGCAGCGCGACGACGGACCGCTGCTTGCCGGGCAGCGTCCGCACCGCCGCGAGCAGCGCGTCGCGGTCCAGGAACCGCTGGTTCGCGTCGGCGGCCGCGGTGGGGGGCAGGTCCTCGGGGGCGGTGGAGTCCTCCCGGCGCACCGCCCGCCGCCAGAACGAGGTGCTCTCGTTGACGAGCATCCGGTTCACGTACGCGACGGGGTCGTCGGCGGCGGAGATGCGGCCCCACTTCAGCAGCGCCTTCGCGAGGACGTCCTGCACGACGTCCTCGGCGTCGGCGGGGTTGCGCAGCAGGCCGCGGGCCAGCCGTTGCAGGGCGGGCCCGCGCGCCGCGACGAACTCCTCGTAGCCCAGCCGTGCCTCAGTCCGCACCGAGCACCGCGTCCAGCCCGCCGATCGCGAGGTCGGCCACCTCCGCGGACAGCGTGTCGGGGTTCGCGCGGACCAGGTCCGCGGACACGTCGACGACCACGCCGTCGCGTTCGACGACGCCCCGCACCCGGTACAGGGACCCGCCGGCGTCGAAGTCCTGCACCAGCGCCCACGCGGTGACGATGTCGTCCGGCCCGGTGCTGCCGTCCCCCACGAGCGTCCACGCCCCGGTCTCGGGGGCCGACTCCGCGCACGCCGCGGCCTGGTCCCGGGCGGCCTGCACGTACGCGACGGCGCCGGGGCCGTCGAACCGGCGGACCGTCTGGGACACGGCCTCGCGGGTCGTGGCCACCTCCCACGTCCGGGTGCGCCCGCCCAGCAGCGGCGACGCGGTGAACTGCACGTCGGTGCACAGCCCGCCGTTGACGTCCGCGCTCGCGGCCTGCACCCGGTCCTCGCCGCGCACGGCGCCCGGCAGGGCGACGGCGACGGTGCTGTCGGGCAGCATCTGCGCGGCCTCGACGGGGACGGCCGCGGGGGCGGGGTCGGCCACGACCGTCGTCGGCGAGGCGCCCCCCGGCAGCCCCCCGCCGACGCCGATCCCCACCGGGACCCCCACGAGCGCGAGGGCGAGGACCGCGATCCCGACGCGCCGCCGCGTCCGGATCCGGCCCGCCCGGCGCCGGGCGCCCCGGAGCAGCTGCTCCGTGCCCAGCGGGTGGTCGGCCGGGTCGCGCCGGCGCAGGGCCGCCACGAGCGGGTCGTCGTCCACGCGCCTCACCTCTTCCTCCGTCGGGGCCCGCGTCGAGCGTGCACTGCTCCGAGGACGCCGCCGGCGCCGGTCCTGTTACACGTCTCCTCCACGAACCTCCCGCACGGCGGGGGAGGGAACCGGCCCGTCCCGGGTCCTTCCCGCCATGACCGGTGACCCGCTGCTCTGGAGCTGGGCCGTCGTCGAGGGGGACGCCGACCTGTCGCCCGTGGCCGCCCGCGAGGACGACCCGACCGTCGCCGAGCTCGTCGACCGGCGCCTCGCGGTGCGGCTGCCCGTCGGCCGCGTCCACGGCCGGCCGCCGCAGTAGGTTCCGGGCATGGCCGTCATCCACAACGCCCAGCTCTCCCCGTCCAAGCTCGACGCGATCACCGGGTGGCTGCCGTCGCAGCCGTGGAGCGAGTACGCCCCCGGCGACGAGGCCGTCGTCGCGGGCCGGTTCCGGTTCGACGACCCCGCCGGGGAGGTGGGGGTCGAGACGATCCTGGTGCGCACCGGCGGCCGGGTGCTGCACGTCCCGCTGACCTACCGCGGCGCCCCCCTGGCCGGTGCCGGGGAGCACCTCCTCACCGAGATGGACCACTCGGTGCTGGGCCGGCGCTGGGTGTACGACGCCACCGCCGACCCCGTGTACGCGGACACGCTGCGCCGCACCATCGCGACCGGCGGGACCGAGGCCGACGTGCTGAACGCCGTCGACGGGCGCCTGGAGCCCGGCACGAAGGAGGGGGCCGCGTCCGGCAGCGGCCGCGACGCCGACTCCCCGCGGGTCACCGACGTCACCGTCTCCACCGGGGGCGCGGTGACGACGATCCGCACCGGCCACGGGACGCTGCACGTCCTGCGCGTCGTCGGCGCGGGCGCGGCCCCGGCGGGCCAGACCCTCACCGGCCGGTGGGCCGACGACGAACCGGCCGTCCTCGCGGTGCTCACCGCGCCCTGACGGTGCAGGGTGGCGGCATGGGTCTCATCGCCGTCACCGGCGCCACCGGCCGCATCGGGGGGCGGGTCGCCCGCGGGCTGGCCGCCGCCGGCGTCCCGCAACGCCTCGTCGTGCGCGACCCGGGCCGCGCGCCCGACCTCGACGGGGCCGACGTGCGCCCCGCCGCCTACGACGACGGCGAGGCCCTGCGGCACGCCCTCGACGGCGCCGACGTCCTGCTGCTGGTGTCCGCCGCCGAGCACGCCGACCGGCTCGCCCAGCACCGCACGGTCGTGGAGGCCGCCGCCGCCGCGGGCGTGCGCCGCGTCGTCTACACCTCGTTCCTCGGCGCGTCCCCGACGGCCACGTTCACGTTCGCCCGCGACCACGCCGCGACCGAGGAGCTGCTGACGTCGGCGCGCTTCGAGACGACGTTCCTGCGCGACTCCTTCTACCTCGACGTGCTGCCCGACTTCGTCACCGACGGCGCGCTGCGCGGACCGGCCGGCACCGGGCGGCTGGCCGCCGTGGCGCGCGCCGACGTGGCCGAGGTGGCGCTCGCGGCGCTGCTCGACGAGAGCCACGCGGGCCGCAGCTACGACCTGACCGGGCCGGAGAGCCTGACCCTGGCCGAGGTCGCCGCCCGCCTGGCGACGTTCCACGGCAGGCCGTGCCGCTACGTGGAGGAGACCGTCGAGGAGGCGTACGCGTCCCGCGCCGGGTCCGGGGCGCCGGCGTGGGTGGTCGACGGGTGGGTCAGCACGTACACCGCCATCGCCGCCGGGGAGCTGGACGTCGTGACCGACGTCGTCCGGACCGTCACCGGGCGTCCGGCGCGGACGCTGGAGGACGTCCTGGCCGGGCGGTGAACGGCCGCGCCCCCTCCGCCCGGGCCGCGCTTACCCTGCTCCGGTGCCGGAACTGCGCGAGACGCTGCAACGCCTCGACGGGGCCCCCTACGCCCGCTACCGCTCCCTGACGGGCCGCGCCTGGCCGCTCGGCGGGGGCGGCGAGGGCGTCGCGGCCACGATGCGGCACGGCCAGGCCGACCCCTACGCCCCGCCGTCGCGGTGGGACGTCACCTGCGCGCGGACCCCGTTCGCGGCCCTCGACCTGACCCGCCCCGTGCGCCGCCGCGCCCTCGCCGGGTTCCTCGCCCGCTCCGCCGCCGCCGCGCCCAGCCCGTTCCGCATCGACGCCGGTGGGCAGGAAGTGCTGCAGCGCAGCAGCTTCGAGGTCGCCGAGGACGGCTCGGCGGTGCTGCGGCTGGGGTACCACCTGCCCGGGCCGCGCCGCCGCATCGACGGGTACGACGCCGCCGTCGACCTCACCCGCGACCTGCCCGCCCTCGTGCGCGACCACGTCCTCGGCGTCGACCTCGACGCGGCCCGCGCGTTCGCCGACGCCGTCGAGGACGCCGCCCACCTGCGCGCGCAGCTGCCCCGCCTCGGGCTCGTCGCCTTCGTCGCCGACGGTTCCGTCCTGCCGCGCGCCAGCGGTGTCGACGACCGCCCGATGCCCGGCGCGGTGCCGTTCGCCTCCCCGCCCTCGCTGCGCGTCGAGGTCGACCTCCCGCACCGCGGCCGCGTCGCCGGGATGGGCGTCCCGACGGGCGTCACGGTCGTCGTCGGCGGCGGGTTCCACGGGAAGTCGACGCTGCTGCGGGCGCTGGAGGCCGGGGTCCACGACCACGTGCCCGGCGACGGCCGGGACCTGGTCGTCACCGACCCGAGCGCGGCCGCGCTGCGCGCCGAGGACGGCCGGGCCGTGACCCGCGTCGACGTCGGCGCCTTCGTCACCGGCCTGCCCGGCGGCCTGGACCCCCGCGATTTCTCCACCGCCGACGCCTCCGGGTCCACCTCGCAGGCCGCCGCGACCGTGGAGGCGCTGGAGGCGGGGGCGCGGCTGCTGCTCGTCGACGAGGACACCGCCGCCACGAACCTCATGGTCCGCGACGCCCGCATGCAGGAGCTCGTCGCCAAGGCGTCCGAACCGCTCAACCCGTTCGTCGACCTGGTGCGCTCCCTGGCCGACGACCACGGCGTCTCCACCGTCCTGGTCGTGGGGTCCTCCGGCGACTACCTCGACGTCGCCGACCGGGTGCTGCTCCTGGACTCCTACCGGTGCAGCGACGTCACCGCCCGCGCCCGCGAGGTCGCGGCCCGCCCCACCGGCCGGGTCGCCGAGGCCGGCACGTTCCCCGCCGTCCGCGCCCGCGTCCCCGCCCCGGGCAGCGTCGACGCCACCGCCAGGGGCAAGCGGCGGGTCTCCGCCGTCGGCACCGACACCCTCCGCTTCGGCGAGCACGACGTCGACGTCCGCGCCGTCCGGCAGTTCACCGACGCCGGTCAGGTCACCGGCGCGGGCCTGGCCCTCGACCACGCCGTCGCCGCCGGTCACCTCGACGGCCGCCGCGCGCTGCCGGAGGTCCTCGACCTCCTCGACGCCGACCTCGCCGGCCCCGTCGCCGGCTGGACCGGTGGCTCGCCCGCCGACGTGGCCGTCCCCCGCCGCCACGAGGTCGCCGCCGCGCTGAACCGGCTGCGGGCGCTGCGGGTGCCGGAGCTGCGGTGACGGCCCCCCGGCCGGTCCGCCGACCCGTTCGGCCCAGCCAGTCCCCAGCCCCCGCGGCCGATGACCCGGGAGTGCCTGCCCACCCGAGCCGCTCCCGCGCTCGCGGCGCCGCGGTCGCCCTCGGGGTGCTGGCGGTCGCCGCGGCCCTCCTGCCCGGCGCCTCCGCGCGCACCGTCGAGGTCCTGCTCTGCGGCGGGCAGCTCACCGCGCTGGCCGTCCTGCTGCGCAGCGGCCGCCACCGCCTCGAGCACGAGAGCCCCGCCTGGCGCTGGTGGACCGCCGCCGTCGCGGTCCTGTCGGCCGGGCCGCTGGCGAACCTGCTCACCGGCCTGCGGCCGGGGGTGGTCGTCGCGGTCTCGGTGCTGGTCGCGGCCCCGCTGGTGTACGGGGCGCTCGTGCGCTGGAACCGGTACCGCACCTACGTCACCGACACCGGCGACTGGCTCAACGGCGTCAGCGCCGCCCTCGTCCTGGGCGCTGCGGGCCTGCTCGCCCAGCAGCGGTGGGGGTTCCTGCCCGCCACGTGGCCCGCGCACGGGGTCCACCTGTGGCTGCTGATCGTCGCGGCCCTGATCACCCTCCTCGGCACCGCCCTGACCGTCGCCGCCGTCGGCGGGCTGGCCCGCGACGGCCGCCTGTGGATCGTCGTGGGCTGCCTCGGCGGGCTCGTGGTGCTCAGCGCGACGATCCGGGACAGCGTCGTCGACGCCCTGCAGGCCCAGGCCGGGTGGACCCTGGCCTGCCTCGTCATCGCCTTCACCTCCACCCTGCCCGGCCGCGCCGCGCCCGCCCCCACCACCACCCAGGTCCCCGTCGTCGGGTCGATCGCCGTCCTGGTCGCCGCGATCGCGATCCTCACCGTCGACGACCACCGCGGCGGCTGGGCCGCGACCCTGTACGCGGGCACCGCGGTCCTGGCCACCGGCGTCCGCGCCGCCCGCCTCGTCCGGGAACTGGCCCACCTGGCCGAGTCCCGCCGCCTGGCCCTCACCGACGAGCTCACCGGCGTCGGCAACCGGCGGGCCCTGCTGCGCGTCCTGGACGACCTCGCCGGGCAGGGGCGCCACGCCGCGATGCTGCTCCTGGACGTCGACCGCTTCAAGGAGGTCAACGACCGCCAGGGCCACCACGCCGGGGACGAGCTGCTGCGCGGCGTCGTCGCCACCGCCCGCCGGGTGCTGCCCGCCGACGCGGTGACGACCCGCATCGGCGGGGACGAGTTCGCCGTCCTGCTGCCGGACCGCGACGAGGAGCAGGCCGTGCGGATCGGGCGCGCCCTGCACGCCGCGGTCGTCGCCGACGTCCAGATCGGCCTGTCCGTCGGGGTCCGCTCCACGCCCGCCGGCGCCCTGGACCCCGACCGGCTGCTGCGGCAGGCCGACACGGCCATGTACACGGCGAAGACCGCCGGTGGCGGCGTCAGCCTCTACGACCACGACGTCGACGCCCGGCTGCGGGACCGCGCCGGCCTGGCCGCCGACGTCCGCCGCCTGCTGGCCGACGAGGAGCGCACGGCCCGCGAGGTCGTCCTGCACTACCAGCCGCAGGTCGACGTCGCGTCGGGCCGCGTCGTGGGCGTCGAGGCCCTCGTCCGCTGGCAGCACCCCGGCCGGGGCCTGCTGCCGCCGCTGACGTTCCTGGACCTCGTCGAGGAGCAGGGCCTGATGGACCGCCTCACGGGCCACGTGCTGGACCGCGCGGCCGCCGGGGCCGCCGCGTGGTCGCACCGGGGGGTGCCGCTGCGGGTCTCGGTGAACGTCTCGGCCAGCAGCCTGGCCCACCCCGACCTGCTGGGCGTGGTCGACGGCGTGCTGGCCCGCCACGGCCTGGCCGCGGGCCGCCTCGTGCTGGAGGTCACCGAGACCACGCTCATGGCCGACCCGGACCTGGCGCTGGCCGTCGCGCACGGCCTGACCCGTCGCGGGGTGCAGGTGAGCATCGACGACTACGGGACGGGGTACTCCTCGCTGGCGTACCTGACGGACCTGCCCGCGACGGAGCTGAAGCTGGACCGAGCGTTCACGGCGCGGGTGCTGTCCGAGCCGCGCACGGCCGACGTCGTGGAGGCCACGGTGGCCCTGGCGCACCGGCTGGGGCTGCGGGTCGTGGCCGAGGGCGTGGAGGACGAGGAGACCCGCGCGCTGCTCGGCGGCCTGGACGTGGACGAGTCGCAGGGGTACCTGCACGCGCGGCCGCTGCCGCCGGAGGAGTTCGCCCGGTGGCTGGCCGCGCAGCCGGCTCAGGTGGTGGGCGCGGAGTCGCGGGAGGTCTGACCGGGCCCGCCGGTCGTGGTCCGGTCCTGCTGGGCGGGGCCCTGGCCACCGCCGGGGCCCTGGCCGCCGGGGCCCTGGCCGCCGGGGAACTGCCCGCCGCCGGGGAACCGCGCCTCCTGCTGACCGGACCCGGCGGTGTCGCCGCGGGTCGCCGCGTACGCGACCCCGCCGGTCAGGCCGGTGACGGCGACGACGGCCGCGATCGCGACGACCGGCCGCTGCCACCACGTCGCGCGGGCGGGGACGGGCGGGGTGACGGCGTTGCTCACGGGGGCTCCTCGGGCGCGGTGGGCACCGTCCCCGGCGGACGGTGCCCCACGACGGTCGGCGCCGTCGCTGTGAACCCGCCCGGGAACGCCTCGGAGCCGGGTGTGGCTCAGGTGTCGAGGGTGCGGGTGGTGCCGCCGGTCTGCCGCGCGAGCAGGTCGCGGATCTCGGTGAGCAGCAGGACGTCCTCGCCGGGCGCCTTGGGCGCCTCGACCTCGCCCTTCCTGCGCAGGGCCAGCAGCCGGTTCACGGGCGTGACGATGAGGAAGTAGACGGCCGCGGCGATGATGAGGAAGTTCAGGACGGCGCCCACGATCGTGCCGAACTGGATGCCGACGACCTTCCCGTCGACCTCGCGCAGTTTCAGCACCCACGCGCCGTCCAGGTTGGGGGCGCCCCCGATGGCCGCGATGATCGGGTTGATGAGCCCGTCCACGACCGAGTTGATGATCCCCGAGAAGGCGGCCCCGATGACCACCGCGACCGCGAGGTCGATGACGTTCCCGCGCAGGACGAAGTCCTTGAAACCGTTGACGAGCTTCACGTCCGTTCCCCTCCCGTGGCCGGTGACGACGTGACCGACCCTAGGGGCAGGGATCACGGGGGAGCCAGGCTGACGATCGTCGGCCTCGGCGCGGCGGGCGCGAGCCTGGCGTGGCGGCTGGTGGCGGCGGGGGTCCCGTTCGAGGTCGTCGAGGCGCCCGCGGGGGCCCGCGAGCGCAGTCCCGAGCGCACCTGGAGCACGTGGGGGCCGGGGGGGCCGGGCCCGTTCGGGCACCTGGTCGCGGCGAGCTGGCCGCGGATCCGGGTGGTCGCCCCCGACGGTGCGGAGGTGACGGCGGAGCTGGGGTCGTGGCGCTACCGGAGCCTGTCCTCGGTGGACCTGGACCGGGCGGTGCGCGAGCGGCTGGACCGGGCGGGGGTGCCCGTCCACGAGCGGGTCCTGACGGGGGTGCCGCCGGCCCCGGCGGTCGACACGCGGCCGGTGCCGGTCCCGGTGACCGGGCGGACGCTGCTGCGGCAGCACTTCCTGGGGCACCGGGTCCGGACGGCGGTCCCGACGTTCGACGTCCGCACGGCGACCCTGATGGACTTCCGGACGCCGCAGCCGGCGGGGGGCGTGGCGTTCGGCTACGTGCTGCCGACGTCGGCGACGGAGGCGCTGGTGGAGTACACGGAGTTCTCCGCCGACCTGCTGACCGCGGCGCAGTACCGGGACCGGCTGGGGGAGTACGCCTCGCGGGCGGGCATCGGGGCGCACGAGGTGGTGGCGAGCGAGACCGGGGTGATCCCGATGACGGACGCGCGGTTCCCGCCGTCGCCGTCGCCGGGGGTCCTGCGGTGGGGCGCGGGCGCGGGGTCGGTGCGGCCCTCGACGGGGTACTCGTTCAGCACGCTGCAGCGGCAGGCCGACGCCCTCGTCGCGCAGCTGCCCGGCCCGCTGACGCTGCCGGCCCCGCACCGGCGCCGGCACCTGCTGATGGACGCGGTGGTGCTGCGGGGGATGGCGGACGGGCGGCTGGGGGCGGGGTTCTTCGTGGACCTGTTCCGCCGCAACCCGGTCCACCGGGTGCTGGGGTTCCTCGACGGGTCGACGTCGCCGGCGCAGGACCTGGCGCTGATGGCGACGGCGCCGCGGGCGGACATGCTCCGCGCGGTCGCCGCCCTGGCCGGCGCCCCCCACCCCCCGCGGTGACCGCCGGGGGTGGGGCGGTCAGACGTCCAGGACGGCCTCGATGTCGAGTTCCAGGTCGACCTTGTCGGACACGACGAGGCCGCCGTTGTCGAGGCGGGCGTCGAACTCGACGCCGAAGTCGCGGCGGTTGATCTGGCCCTTGGCGGAGAAACCGGCGCGGGTGCCGCCGTAGGCGTCCGGGCCGAACCCGGAGACCTCGACGGTGAGGGTGACGGGCCGGGTGACGCCCTTGAGGGTGAGGTCGCCGGTCAGGACGAAGTCGTCGCCGTCGTGGTGCAGGGAGGTGGAGCGGAACGAGGCGTGCGGGTGGGTCTCGACCTCGAAGAAGTCACCGCTCTTGAGGTGGCCGTCGCGCTGCTCGTTGAAGGTGGTGATGGTGGTGACGTCGACCTCGGCGGTCACGGAGGAGGCGCCGGGCTCGTCGCTGGTGACGATCTGGCCCGAGACGGTGCCGAGGCGGCCGCGGACCTTGCTGACGGCCATGTGGCGCACGGTGAAGGAGATCTCGGAGTGGCTGGCGTCGATCGTCCAGGTGCCGGTCCGGTACCCGGGGACCGCGGGCAGCGCGCCCGGGGTGCGCGTGATGGTGGTGGTGTCCTCGTTCTTCGTCCTGCCGCCGAACCAGCCCATGGTGTCCTCCGTAGATGTTTGCAGCTTCAACTGCTCACCACGAAGGTACGCCGAAGTCCTTCAAAGTGCAACTACCTCGTCGGGCCGGTCAGACGACCGTCCCCCGCTCGAAGAACCACGTGACGACCAGGGCGCCGGGGTCCACCACGCCGTCCACGACGGTGTGCCGGGTCCCGTTCGCCGCCGCCCGGTACGCCGCGTGCAGCGCCGCGACCGCGGGCACCCCCGCCACGTCCGCGCCCTCCAGCGCCTCGGCCGCCGGGGCCAGCGCGTCCACGAGCGACCCCGCCCCCGGCGAGGGCGCCCCGGCCCGCTGGACCGCGACCAGGCCCCCGCGCACCGCCTCCGCCAGCTGGTGCGTGCCCACCCCGTCCCGGCAGGTGCGGGCGAGCTCGGTGAACCACGGCGCCAGCAGCGCCGGAACCCCCGCGGCCGCGGTGAAGCCCGCCGCGACGGCCTCGAAGACGTCCCCGGCCCGGTGCGGCTCGCGCTGGCGCAGGATCTCGTCGACCGCGCTCGCGCCCCGCTCCATCTCCGCCCCCAGCCCGTGCAGCTCGACGGTCCGGGTGCGCAGCTGGTGCTCGAAACCCCGCCACCAGGTCAGCACCCGGCGCAGGTCCAGGTCGGCGGCCCGCGTCCCGGCCAGCGGTGCGACGCGGCGCCCGGCCTCGCGCAGTTCCAGCTCGTCCAGGACCGGGGTCCCCGCGCCGGCCGGGGCCGCCGCACCCCCGTGCGTCGTCGTGGTCACTCGTCGCCTCACGGCCCACCACCACCTCATCGTCGAGGAACGTCATCGCCGACGGGGCCGACGCCGAGCCCCGTCCCGAGGAGCGTCGCACGGGGTCCGGGTGATCGCCAGACGTAGGGTGACGGCGTGACCGTGGTGCTGCGCACGCCCACCGAGGCCGACTGGGAACGCTGGCGCGACCTGCGGCTGCGCATGCTCGCCGACACCCCGCACGCCTTCGCCGAGACCCTCGCGACCGCCCGCGGCCACACCGAGGAGGTGTGGCGCGAGCGGTGCCGGCGGATGCGCGCCCCGGGCAGCCGGACCGTCGTCGCGGTCGAGGTGCCGACGGACCGCTGGGTGGGGACGATGGGGGTGTTCACCGACCCCGTGCGGGGGTTGTTCCTGGTGTCCGTCTTCGTCGACCCCGCGCACCGCGGCGGGGGTCTGGCGGACCGGTTGCTGACGGACGTCCTGCGTTGGGCCGCAAGCCGTCCCGGCGCGACCGGGTTGTCGCTGCACGTCCACGAGGACAACCACCGCGCGCAGGCGTTCTACCGCCGCCGGGGTTTCGTCGACACCGGCGTCCGGACCCCCTACGGCCTCGACCCGACCCGGCGGGAACTGGAGATGCGCGTGGCGTTCGGCGAACGCGGCCGGTGACGCGACCTCCCGGACGCCGGGAACCTCCAGCGGGTCGTGGCGTTCACGTTCCGCGGCGCGCACGACGTGGTGTCGCGGTCGCCCGCCGGGGAACTGCCGCGGAGTTCCTGGCGCACTCCCCGGGGAACTCCGCGCAGGCCGTCGTGCTGTCGGCGGCGGCGGGCTGCCGACAGCGGTGGTGCGGGCGTTCGACGTGCTGAAGGTCGTCCTGGAGCCGTCGGGGGGCCTGCGCACCGGCCGCGGGTCGGTGCGGTGCTGTCCGGGGGCGACGTCGGCGCGGCGCGCTCCCGGGGGCTGACGGCCCCGGACCAGGCCTTCGCGGATCTCTAGATGATTACGCAGCGTAGTTTCTAGACTACCTATTTGCTGCTCAAGCGTGCTGGAATGACCGCCGATGTTCGATGTGTCGGTGACGCTCCGTCTCGACGATCGATCGAGAAGGAGTCCCACCGTGACGAAGCCCCGTTCGCTCGCCGCCGTCGTCCTCGCCGGCGCGATGCTCCTCGGCGGCGCCGCGCTCGCCCCGGCCGCCTCGGCGGCCGCCGCGCCCGCCACCAAGGTCGCGGTGAAGGTCACCACCACCAAGGGCTCCGCCACCACCCCCAAGACCGACGGCCACCTGCGCTCGGCCGGCACCGGCCACCTGCGCGCCGTGAGCACCGGCCACCTGCGCTCCGTCAGCACCGGTCACCTCCGCTCGATCAGCGCCGGCCACCTGCGCTGACACGCCCCGCGGCCCCCTGGCGCGAACGGGGCCCGGAGCGGGGCACGATGGGGGCATGGCTCGGATCGAGGACTACGCGCTCATCGGTGATCTGCACACCGCTGCGCTGATCGACCGCACGGGGTCGATCGACTGGCTCTGCTTCCCCCGGTTCGACTCCCCGGCGTGCTTCGCGGCCCTGCTGGACACGCCGGACGCGGGGCACTGGCGGCTCGGCCCCAGCGGCGGGGCGTCCTGCAGCCGCCGCCGCTACCGCGGCAGCTCGCTCGTCCTGGAGACCGAGTGGGACACCCCCGACGGCACCGTCCGGGTCACCGACTTCATGCCGCCGCGCGGCAACCACCCCGACGTCATCCGCATCGTCGAGGGCCTCGAGGGCGAGGTCCGCATGAGCTCCGAGCTGGCCCTCCGCTTCGACTACGGGTCGATCGTGCCGTGGGTCCGCCGGCGCGGGGACGAGCTCGAAGCGGTCGCCGGACCGGACTCGGTGTGGTTCTGGAGCACCGTGGACATCCAGGGCCGCGACCTCACCTCCGTCTCCGACTTCGTCGTCCGCGAGGGCGAGAAGGTGCCGTTCGTCCTGACCTGGGGCAAGAGCCACGAGGCGATGCCGCACCGCCCCGACGCCTTCCACGCCCTGCAGGACACCGTCGAGTTCTGGGACGAGTGGAACCGCACGGACACCGTCGAGGGCCGGTGGGAGGAGGCGGTCACCCGCTCCCTCGTCGTCCTCAAGGCCATGACCTACGCCCCCACGGGGGGGATAGTGGCCGCGGTCACCACCTCGCTGCCCGAGGAGCTCGGCGGGACCCGCAACTGGGACTACCGCTACTGCTGGCTGCGCGACGCGACCTACACCCTGCAGGCGATGCTGCTCTCGGGCCACGTCGAGGAGGCCGGGGCCTGGCGCGACTGGCTGCTGCGGACCGTGGCCGGCGACCCCGGCGACCTGCAGATCATGTACGGCCTCGACGGCGCCCGGCGGCTGCCGGAGATGGAACTGCCCTGGCTCAAGGGGTACGAGGGTTCCTCCCCGGTGCGCATCGGCAACGAGGCCGCCGGCCAGCTCCAGCTCGACGTGTGGGGGGAGGTGCTCGACAGCCTGTTCCTGGCCCGCCAGGCCGGCCTGGAGCGCGAGGACGACTCCTGGAACCTGCAGAAGGCGCTCATGCACCACCTGGAGGCCCGCTGGCAGGAACCCGACAACGGGTTGTGGGAGATGCGCGGGCCCCGCCGGCACTTCACCCACTCCAAGGTGATGGCCTGGGTCGCGGCCGACCGCATGGTCCGCAGCGTCGAGGAGTTCGGCCTGCCCGGCCCCGTGCAGCGCTGGCGCCGGGTGCGCGACGAGATCCGCGCCGACGTCCTGGCCCACGGCATCTCGCCCACCACCGGGACGTTCACCCAGTCCTACGGGTCGGACAACCTCGACGCGAGCCTGCTGCTCATCCCGCGCGTGGGTTTCCTGCCCTTCGACGACCCGCGGGTCGTCGCCACGGTGGAGGCGATCCAGCGCGACCTGACCCAGGACGGGCTCGTGATGCGCTACCGCACCGAGGAATCGGCGGACGGTCTCCCCGGCTCGGAGGGCGTGTTCCTGGCCTGCTCGTTCTGGCTGGTCGACGCCCTGCACGGCATCGGCCGCACCGCGCAGGCGCGCGAGCTGTTCGAGCGGCTGCTGTCGCTGCGCAACGACGTCGGCCTGCTCGCCGAGGAGTACGACCCGGTGTCCCGCAGGCAGCTGGGGAACTTCCCGCAGGCGTTCAGCCACTTCCCGCTCGTCGTCGCCGCGCACCACCTCACCGACGGAGGCGGCGAGCGCAGCGACGACGTCGAGGCGCACGAGGGCTGAACCGGCCGGTTCAGCCGACGGACACGTCCACCCGGTCGGGGTAGAACGCGACGTGGCCGGCGATGGGCGCCACGGCCGGTGCGGCGTCGGGGTAACCCCACGCGCTGTCGGGCAGCTCCCGGCCACCGGCGGTGAGCGTCCAGTACGACGCCTCGCCCTTGTACGGGCACCAGGTGCGCGTGCCCGTCGGCCGCAGGAACCCCTCGCCGACGTCGGCGAGCGGGACGTACTGGACGGGCGGGTACGTCGACTCCCGCAGGGTCAGCGCCGACGACGTGCGGGCCACGACGACGTCACCGACGCGCACGACCACCTCGCCGTCCGTCGGGGTGACCGTGATCGGGTGGTCGGGGCCGGGTTCGCGGTGCTCTCGGGTCGTCACGCCCGTCGCAACCCCGGCCGCGGTCCGCGTCTTCCCGCGCGGCTCAGCGCAACCCCACCGCGTCGAGGTCCCAGAACACCCGGTCGTGGACGAGCGTGCCGGTCATCCACTCCTCGTACCCGTCGAGCAGCACCACCCCGAACGCGGCGGGCGGGATCCGCAGCGACGGCCGCCGGAAACCCAGCTCACCGCCGGGCCGGAAACCCCGCCGGGAGTAGTACGCGGGGTCGCCCTCGACGAACAGCGCCGGCCACCCGCGTCCGCGCGCCGCCTCCTGCGCGGCGGCGACCAGCGCCGTCCCCGCGCCGCGGCGCTGGAACCCGGGCAGCACCCCCAGCGGCGACAGGACGCCCACGTCCACCAGCCGGGGCGGGGCGTCCAGCAGGTTCCGGCCGACCATGACGTGCCCGACGACGGTCCCGTCGACCTCGGCGACCAGGGACGCCGGGTGTCCGGGGCGCAGCGCGTCGGCGAGGGCGGCGACGTGGTCGCCGTCGTCGCCGAACGCGCTGCGGTGGACGGCGCGGACCGCGTCGTGGTCGGCGGGGGACTCGGGCCGGATCAGCACCCGACGATCCCAGCAGTCCGGGCCGCGGTCCGCCACGGGGTTCCCGCCCGGCCGGCGGGGCGGCTCAGTCGGTGACGGCGGTCGCCTCGACCTCGACGAGGACGTCTGGCTCGAACAGGAAGTCCACCCCGATCAGGGAGGCCGGCGGCAGCGGCCGGGGCAGGCCCAGTTCCGCGGCGACCTGCTCGACGCCGGCCGTGAACTCCCCGATCTTCTCCGGGCTCCAGCCGGTGACGTAGAAGGTGAGGCGGACGACGTCGTCGAAGCCGGCGCCGGCGGCGCGCAGGGCGGCGCCGGTGTTCCTCAGGGCGTGGGCGACCTGCCCGGCGAGGTCGCCGGGGGCCACGGGCCGTCCCTGCGCGTCGCGCGCGATCTGGCCGGCGACGTGGACGTGGCGGGTGCCGGTGGCGACGGCGACGTGGTGGTACGGGACGGGCTGCATGAGGCCGTCGGGGCTGAACAGCTGCACGGTCACGGAGGGCTCCCTGGGTCTGCGGGTGTCGGGGTCCTGGACGGCCGGTCCGGCACGTCCGGTCGGTATCCCCTTGCTACCTGGTGTTCGCAGGGAACTTCAACGAGACTAGGTGTCGTGCCGGAAACCACCCACCTCCACCCCGGGGCCCTCGACATCGCCCCTCCGCACCGGGAACTGCTCGCGCAGGTCCTGGACCGGTGGTCCCTGCAGGTCCTGGAGGAGCTGTGCGAACGGCCGTCGCGGTTCAGCGAACTGCGGCGCGCGATCCCGGCGGTGACGGGGAAGTCCCTCACCGCGACCCTGCGCCGGCTGGAACGCAACGGTGTCGTGGAGCGCACCGTCGTCAGCTCGCGACCGGTGGCGGTGGAGTACCGCATCACCGCCCTCGGCAAGACGCTGCGCGAGCCGGTCGACGCGCTGCTGCGCTGGACCACCGAGCACCTGCCCGAGGTGGAGGCGGCCCGCGCCCGCTTCGAGGAGTAGGGCCCCGGCGCGGGACGGCCGCAGCCCGGGGACGAGGTGGAACCAGGTCGCCGGTGCGGCCATGGGAGGGTGTGACCCCCGTGGACGACACGACCACCGCCACCGGTGACGACGAGCTGTGGCGACGCGCCGCCGCCGGTGACGTCGACGGCTTCGGCGAGCTCTTCACCCGCCACCACCACGCCGTGCGCTCCTACTGCCACCAGCGCACCGGCTCCCTGACCGACGCCGAGGACCTGACCTCCATCGTCTTCCTCGAGGCGTGGCGTCGCCGCGAGGAGGTCGAGCTGCACGGCACCAGCCTGCTGCCGTGGTTCCTGGCCGTGGCCGGCCGGACGGTCCGCCACCGCTGGCGCACCACCCGCCGCCACCGCGCCGCCCTGGCCCGCGTGCCGCGTGAGCTGACCAGCCCCGACCACGCCGACCTCGTCGCCGAGCGCCTGGACCTGGACGGTGACCTGGCCGCGGCCCGCCACGCCTTCGCCCGGCTGTCACCGAACGACCAGGACGTGCTGGCCGTGTGCGCGGGGCAGGGCCTGGACTACGCCGCCGCCTCCGTCGCGCTGGGCGTGCCAATCGGCACCGTCCGCTCCCGGCTGTCCCGGGCCCGCGCCCGGCTGCGGCACCTGACCCGCAGCGCACCACCCGGCAGGGGGGCCCCCGCTCCCGGGCCCGTCCCCGGCGCCGCCGACCGGCGCACCCCGCACACCGCGCAGGAGACCCGATGACCACGCGACCGACGGAGCAGCTGCCCTTCCGCACCCCACCGGTGGATCCCGGGCGTGAGGCCCTGACCCGTCGGTGGCTGCAGACCGAGGTCGCCGCGACCGGCCCCGCCCGGCGGTGGTCGCCCCCGCTGCCGAGCCGGCCGGTCGTCCGGCGCCTGGCGGTGGGTGCGGCCGCGGCGGGAGCGGTGGCCGCAGCGGTCGTGCTCGGTCCGGGGGAGCCGGGGACCCCGGCCGGTCCCGCGGTGGCCGCGGCCGGGGTGACGTTCAGCGCCGACGGGGGCGGTGGTGCGCTGCTCGCGGAGATCACCGACCCGGGGGCGTCCGCGGAGGCGATGAGCGCGGCGTTCGCCCAGCGGGGCCTGGACATCCGGGTGACGCTGGTCCCGGCGGCACCGGAGCTGGTGGGGACGGTGGTGATGACGGCCTCGGACCCCGCGCGGGGGACCATCGAGGCCGTCGCCCCGCGGCCGGGGTGCGTCACCGCCGGCGGGGCGCCGTGCGCCACGGCGGTGCAGGTGTCGGCCGGGTTCAGCGGCGCCGGCGAGGTCTCCATCGGCCGCGCCGCCCGCGCCGGCGAGCAGGTCGTGTCGAGCTGACCGCGGTGCGACCGGGGCAGCGGCGTCAGCGGTGCGGCGGGACCGCGGTCCGGGCGTCCACCCGCGGCGGCCGCTGCCTGGCGCGCACGGCGCGGCCGAGGGGGACGCGGCCGACGAGGGTGGGCAGGACGCCGGCGACCACGACGGCGACCGGGCCCCAGCCGGTGCGCACCGCGGCGACGGCCAGCAGCCCGGTGACCAGGCTGATGCAGTTGAACCCGACCGCGGCGACGCACCCGGCGGACGCGCCCTCGCCGGCGGGTGGGCGCTGCTGCCAGGCCCGGACGCCGCGGTAGCTCATGACCAGGGCCAGGACGAGCAGGGCCGGGAACACCACGTCCAGGACGGGCGTGCCGCCTCCCCGCCCCACCCACAGGGCCCCGGCCAGGGTGAGGCTCATCAGCACGGTCCCCACCGCGTGCGCCCCGAGGCAGGCGGGGCGCCGGAACGCGGCCAGGCCCGCGACCAGGGCCACGGTGGCGGAGGCGGCGTGGAGGGCGATCAGGGTCGGGTGCATCGGGTGGCCTCCCGGGCGGCGTCGCGGCGGACAGCGGTCGAGGTGCGGTGCTCCCACGGGGTTCGCCGGGCGCACGTCCGAGTGGACCGGCGCGGGCAGGGCGGGGTCCAACAACTCCCGCCACCGTTGACAACCGGTGGTCGTCGGGGTTCGTTCGGGGGGTGGACGTCGACACCGGGCTCCTGCGCGCGCTGGTCGTCCTCGCCGACGACCCGCACTTCGGCCGCGCGGCCACCCGGCTGGGCCTGACCCAGCAGGCGCTGTCCAAGCGCATCCGGCGGCTGGAGGGCGAACTGGGCGTGCTGCTGGTGGACCGCGGCGACCGGCGCCGGATCCGCCTGACCGCGGCGGGGCAGGACGCCCTCCCCGCCGCGCGCGAGGTCCTCGCCGCGGTGGAGCGCCTCGACCCCGCCCGGGGCCGCGCCGGGCGGCTCCGCGTGGACGTGATGGGCACCGACCTCGCCCCGACGGCCTGGGTGCGCCGGGCCGACCGCGCGCACGGCCTGCCCCTCGACGTCGTGCACCGACCGGTGGAGACGACGGCCGAGCACCTGGTGCGCTCGGGCGGCGCGGACCTGGCCTTCGGCCGCTGCGGCGCGGTCCCGTCCCCGTGGCCCGCGGGGGTCCGTCGCCGGCCGGTGCTGCTGGAACCCCTCGCGGTCCTCGTCCCCGAGGACCACCGGTGGGCGCGGTTCGATCAGCTCCCGCTGCGCCGGCTGGCCGGGCAGCGCCTGTGGTTCCCGATGGCCGCCGCGCCGCTGGAGTGGCGCGGCTACGCCTCCGAGCTGTGCGCGGTCGCCGGCATCGACCTGGACACCACGGGCTCCACCTTCGGCTTCCAGCAGTGGGCCGAGGACGTCACGACCGGCGTCTGCGCGCCCTCGCTCATCGGCGAGGCCATGCGCCTGCCGGACCCGCGCATGCGCACCGTCCCCGTCGTGGACCCCACCCCGGTGTTCCCCTGGTCGCTGCTGTGGCGCGCCGACCTGCCCGCCGGCACCGTCTCGGCGGTCCTGGCCGGGATGGGTTTCACCGCGCCGGCCCCTCGTCCGGGCCCCGGGGTCTGGGTGCCGGCGGCGGACCGGGCGTTCCTCGACGCGGACCGGGCCACCCCCGGGGACGAGCGGTGACAGCGGCCGGTCCACGTCCTCGCCCCGCACCGCCGGGCGGGGTGGGTGGCTCGTGCGCCCACCCGCCCCGCCGGTGCGCGGTCAGGCGCAGTTGGTGGTGAGGGCCTCGGGGGTGACGGAGGTGGGGCCGCCGAGGATGATCTCGCTGCTGACCTGGCTGCCCGCCAGGTAGTCGTACACGGAGACGGGCGTGCACTGCTGCGGCAGCAGCAGCACCGGGGCCGCGTTGAGGGCCGCGGCGGGAACCCCGGCGAGGGCGTCGGGGAAGTCGTCGCCGGTGGCGATGACGGCGGTGACGGCGTCGGGGAAGAGCTCGGCGGCGACGGCGGCGGCGGTGTCGTAGCGGTCGGCGCCGGCGACGCGGGTCGCGGCGGCGGGGTCGGTGGTGCGGGTGGCGAGGGCGGCGGCGACGGGTTCGCTGACGGAGGCGGGGCTGCCGACGACGACGCTGGCCTCGAAGGTCCGGCCCGCGAGCCAGGTGCTGACCGGGGCGGGCAGTCGCCCGGGCTCGGTGATCATCAGCGGGACGCCGGCCGCCGCGGCGGCGGCACCGCCGGACAGGGCGTCGGGAAAGGTGTCGCCGCGGGTGAGGACGACGCCGTCGGCCCCGGGGAAGAACCTGTCCGCGATCTGCACGGCGGTGTCGTAGCGGTCGGTGCCGGCGATGCGCTGCACGGTGGCGCCGGGTGCGGCGGCGGCGATCGCGGCGAGGGTGGTGGCGGAGACGCGGTCGCTGCCGCCCACGACGTAGACGGTGCCGGGGGTCAGGCGCGCCAGCTGGTCGGCGGTGGCCTCGGGCAGGGCGTCGGCGCGGGTGAGGAGCAGGGGAGCGTCGAGGGAGGCGGCGGCGGGGCCGGCGGTGAGGGCGTCGGCGGGGGCCTCGCCGCTGGTGATGAAGACGGTGGAACCGGCCGAGGGGGCGAAGGAACCCTGGGCGATGACGGCGGCGGTCTCGTAGCGGTCCGCCCCGGCGGCGCGGACGAGGCCGACGTACGGGAAGGGGGTGCCGACCTTCGGCACCACCGTCCGAGCGCCGGGGGTGGGTTCGGCGGCCTGGGCCGCGGTCGCGCCCAGGGCGCAGGTGGCGAGGAGGGTCGCGCCGGTGAGGGCGGAGAGCTGGCGGCGGCGCATGGTGGGTTCCTCCGGTGCGATCTGTGCGGCGGCTCTGCCGCTGGTGCCGCGAAGCTAGATCACCGGCGGTGCGCGCGGTGGTCCTGAGCACCGGGTTCACCCGGTCGGTCCTGCGGACGGGGTGACGCCGCGGGCTCCAGCGCGCGGACCCGGCCCGTCCCCAGCAGTCTGGGGGGATGCGCCTGGGAACCAGCATCTTCCTGATCGCGGTGGGGGCGATCCTCACCTTCGCCGTCACCGTCTCGCTGTCCGGCATCGACCTGTCGGTCGTCGGCGTCATCCTCATGGTGGTCGGTGTGCTCGGCATCGTGCTCGAGTTCGCCCTGTTCCGGCCCCGCACCCGGTCCACCACCACCCGGACCGGCGTCGACCCCGTGACGGGCGAGGCGGTGCGCCGCACGACCGACCGGGGCCTCTGAGGGACGCCCTCCCCCCGCACCGGGCGCCCCGGCAGGATGACCGGGTGAGTTCTCCCGCCGCCTCCCGCGCCTGGCACGCCGTCCTCGCCGTCGTCGTCGCGGCCTCCCTCGTCGCGCAGACGGTGCTGCTGCTCGACGGGGGCGCCGACGCGAACTCCGGGGAGGCCGGGGCCGTGCCGCTGGGTGCCCGGTTCGTGCGGTTCCTCAGCTTCTTCACCGTCCAGAGCAACCTGCTCGTCCTGCTCACTGCCCTCACCCTCGCGGTCGACCCCGCCCGCGACGGGCGCCTGTGGCGGGTCCTGCGGCTCGACGCGCTGCTCGGCATCACCGTCACCGGCCTGGTGTTCGGCGCCGTCCTGGCCCCCCACCTGAATCCCACGGGGGTCGCCTGGTGGATCAACGCCGGTTTCCACTACGTCTCCCCGGTGATGGCCGTCGTCGGGTGGTTGCTGTTCGGGCCGCGCCCGCGCGGCGGTGGCCGCGTCGTGGCGTGGGCCCTGGTCTGGCCGCTGGCGTGGATCGCGTACACGTTCGTGCGCGGCGCCGTCACCGGCTGGTACCCCTACCCGTTCCTCGACGCCGGTGAGCTCGGGTTCTGGCCGGCGCTGGGCGGCACCGGCGTCGTCGTCCTGCTGTCGGTGCTGCTGCTCGTCCTGTTCCACCAGCTGGACGGGCGGATGCGGCCGGTCCCGGGGACACCGGTGGGCGTGCGGACCGACAGCCGTTGATCAAGGATCGGGGCATGGCCGACCGTCGCGTCCTGACCCTCTGCGCCGCCCTCACCCTGACCCTGACCGCGTGCTCCAGCGCGTCCAGCGTCGAACCCCCCGCCGCCCCCTCGACCACCGCCACCGCCACCGCCACCGCTGGAGCCGCTGAACCGCTGCCCGCGACGGTGCGCTCCGCGCTCGACGCCGTCGTCGCCGCCGGGGCCGTCGGCGCCGTCCTGCACGTCCGCGACGGCGACCGCACCTGGGCCGGGACCGCGGGGGCCCTCGGCCCCGCGGGCGGCCCCGGCGCCGACCGGGCCCCCGCCGTCGACGCCCCCACCCGGGTCGCGAGCGTCACGAAGTCGATGGTCGCGACCGTCGTCGTGCAGCTCGCCGAGGACGGCGAGTTCGGCCTCGACGACCCGGTGGACTCCGTGCTGCCCGGTGTCCTGCCCGCCGACCGCGGGATCACCGTGCGCCAGCTCCTCTCCCACACCAGCGGCCTGCCGTCGGTGGGGTGGGACACGTCCTCCGCGCAGGCGCTCGTCGCGTCGGTGCAGCGGACCTGGACCCCGCCCGAACGCGTCGAGGCCGCCCTCGCCCTGCCCTGGACCGGCGAACCCGGTGCGGGGTTCTCCTACTCCAACGAGAACTACGACGTCCTCGGGATGCTCGTCGAGCACGTCACCGGTGACGACCTCGGCACCGTCCTGCGCGAGCGCGTGTTCGAACCCGCCGGGATGACGGGCACCACCTACCCCGACGACCCCTCGATGCCCGCCGACGCCCTGCGCGGCTACCAGTTCCCCGACACCGGTCCCGGGCCCGGGGGTTTCGACACCACCGCCCAGGAACCCTCCGCGTGGGGGGCCGGTGCCGCCGTCGTGTCCACCGCCCCCGACCTCGACGCCTTCTTCCGCGCCCTGTTCTCCGGGGAGCTCGTCTCCCCCGGGGGCGTCGCGCAGATGCAGGCGATCGGGGTGGAGGGGTACGGCCTCGGCCTGCTCGCCGGTGGCGACCCGTGCGGGACGTTCCCGCCGCCGGAGGGCCAGGCCCCCGCGCTCGTGTTCGGCCAGCGCGGCAACGGCGTCGGGTACCGCGCGCTCGCGCTGTCCTCCCCGGACGGGCAGCGGCAGGCGTCCCTGGTGTGGACCGGCACCACCGTCGACCCCGCCGCCGACCCCGTGACGACCCCCGCGAACGGGGCCGTCGTCGCCGGGCTCGCCGCGACCTGCGGGTGAGCGCCGGGGGTGCCGGCGCGCCCGCACGGGGCCACCGTCGGCGCGCGGCCTGGAGCTACCCCGCGGAACTCGCGGTCGGCCCCGGGGTGCGCCTGCGCCTGTCCGGGCCCGCCGACGCGGCGACCATCACCGGCTGGCTGGACGACGAACGGGTGCACCGCGGGTGGGGCGGGGCGCCCGTGCCGATCGAGGACGTGCGCGCCAAGTACACCGGCGCGCGGCTGCCCGACGTCGTCGTCCACCTCGTCGAGACCGCGGACGGGCCGGTCGGCCTCGTCCAGGCGTGGCACGACGGCGACCGGTGCGGGCTCGACATGTTCCTCGCCGCCCACGCCCAGGGCCGGGGCCTGGGACCGGCGGTGGCCCGCGCGCTCGCGGCGGAACTGACCCGACGCGGCTGGCGCGACCTCACGGTGGACCCGGCGGCCGACGACCTGCGCGCGGTCCGCGCGTGGCGCCGGGCGGGTTTCGTGCCGGTCGCGGGCCGTCCCGGCGACGGTTCCGGGGAACTGCTGATGGTCTACGCGGGGGAGTTCACGACGGGGTGAGGACGTCCGCCAGGAACTCCCGCGTCGGGCCCGCCGTCGCGGCGACCGCCCCCTCGCGCCCCAGCGAGCCCACCAGGCCCGGGACCGGCGGCAGGAACAGCGGCGCGTCGGTGAACGTCAGGTGCGAGGCGCCGGGGACCTCCACGACCCGCCCGTCGGGGGAGGCGGCCGTCACCTCCCGCACCGCCCGCGCGTACTCGGCGTCGTTCGCCGCGTCCCCGGTGCCGCGCCCGGCGACCAGCACGAGGACCGGCACGTCGATCCCCGCGGCCCCGCGCGGGAACCCGTCGACGTCGACGACGGCGTCGATCCGGTCGTCCAGCGTCGCGGCCCGCAGCGCGGCCGCCCCACCGAGGGAGTGCCCCGTCGCGGCGACGCGCCCCAGGTCCAGGTGCCCGCCCAGGACCGGGTCCGCGGCGTCGCGCCGGGTGAGCTCGTCCAGCGCCGAGACGAGTTGCCGCGCCCGCGCCGTCACCTGGGCGTCGGCGTTCGCCTCGTCCCGGGCGTCGTCCCCGGTGGCGCCGACCGTGGACCGGACCGCCCGGCCGTCCGCGCCCACCACGACCGCGGAGTCGCACGGGTGGTCGAGGGCGACGACGACGTGCCCGTGGCCGGCGAGGTCGGTGGCCCACGCGGAGCCCTGCCGCCGCACCCCGAGGTTGCCCGGGGAGAACAGCACCACCGGGAACCGGCCCGCCGCCGCCGGGACCCCCGCGACCGCGCGCCCCCGCCCGACCTCGGCCTCGTGCAGCAGGAACCCCGGCACCCCGAACGTGCCGGCCAGCGCCCCCGCCACCTGCCGGGCCTCGTCCCGGTCCCGCCCCAGGTACGGGGCGGGTTCACCCCCGGCGGTCGCCGCCGGGTACCAGACCTGCGCGACGACCCCGGACGACGGGCAGCCCGCGGCCTGCCCCGACTCCGCCGGCGGCCCCGGCCAGGAGAGCTCCGTGGTCCCCACCGGGTGCGGCCCCGACGGTGCGGGCAGCCGCAGCGGGGGGAACGCCCACACCGCCCCCGCGCCCGCCACCACCGCCGCGACGCCCAGCACCGCCGTGAGCCGCCGCGCACGGGAGGACCCGGCGGACGTCGCGGCGAGCGCCACGGCGACGGCGACGAGCAGCGGGAGGAGCTGCCAGCGGAACCCGCCGTCGAACGCCGCGACCACCACCCCGGCCACGGTCACCACCGCCGCCACCCGCGCGGCCGCGCGCCTCCTCCCCAGGGAGAACCCCACGCACCCCGCGGCCCCCAGGACCGCCCCCCACATCCCCACGTCCGCCGGCACGGGGGAACTGTCCCGGACCGGCCCGGGGCGGCACGTCAGGCCACGGGGTGAGGTTCCCCGGCGGCGCGTCCACCGACGGGCCCACCCGGGTGCGGCTCGTCCCGCCACGCGTAGTCCATCTGCCGGGCCGTGGCGAGCGCCAGGTCGCGCCCGGCCAGCCGCTCCACCAGGTGCAGGGCCAGGTCCAGCGCGGCGCTGATCCCGGCGCTGGTCGCCACGTCCCCGTGGTCGACGAACCGCACGCCCTCCACGACCCGCAGGTGCGGCCAGCGGGCCCGCAGGTCCGCCACGTCCTCCCAGTGGGTCGTGACCGGGCGCCCGTCCAGGAGCCCGGCGGCGGCCAGGACGAACGCGCCCGTGCACACCGACGCCACCAGCTCCGCGTGGGCGCGGGCCCCGGCCAGCCAGGTCAGCAGCTCCCCGTCCCGCGCGGCGGCGTCGACCACGCCGCCCGGCACCAGGACCACGTCGCAGGCGGGGGCGTCGGCGAGGCGGTGGTCCGCGCCCAGCCGCAGGCCGCCGCGCGCCCGCACCCCCGGGACCCCCGGGCGGTCGCCGGTGGCGAGGAGGACGACCTCGAAGGGGGCGGGCCGCCCGGCGCGCGCGGCGACGCGGTCGGCCACCGAGAGCACCTCGAAGGGGCCGCAGGCGTCGAGCACCTCGACGTCGTCGAACAGGACGATGCCGACGCGGCGCGGCGGGGGAGCGGGCTGGGTCACGCGTCCCAGGGTCGTGGGCGTGCCCGGCCCGGGGACAGGGGCGGGAGGGTCAGGACCCGTCCACTTCCTGCCACCGGTGGGTGGCGCGGCGCCCCCGCGCGGCTTGCCGTCGCCCGCCCGGGACCTAAGCTGCCTGGGCAGACGAGAGGAGCACCCGTGACCCTGCTCGAACAGATCCGGTCCCCCCGCGACCTCGAGGGTCTCACCCCGGCGCAGCTGACGGAGCTGGCCGCTGAGATCCGGCGGTTCCTCGTCGCGGAGGTCGCCAAGACCGGCGGGCACCTGGGGCCCAACCTCGGGGTGGTGGAGCTGACCCTGGCCCTGCACCGCGTCTTCGACTCCCCGCGCGACCCGTTCATCTTCGACACCGGGCACCAGTCCTACGTGCACAAGCTGCTCACCGGCCGGCAGGACTTCTCGCGGTTGCGTGAGCGCGGCGGCCTGGCCGGGTACCCGCAGCGCGCCGAGTCCGAGCACGACATCGTGGAGTCCTCGCACGCCTCGGCGTCCCTGTCGTGGGCCGACGGGATCTCCCGCGCCTTCCGGCTCAGCGGGCAGTCCGACCGCACGGTCGTCGCCGTGGTCGGCGACGGCGCCCTGACGGGCGGCATGACGTGGGAGGCGCTGAACAACATCTCCCACGACAACGACCGGCGGCTGATCATCGTCGTCAACGACAACGGCCGCTCCTACGGCGCCACCATCGGCGGCATGGCGCGGTTCCTCAGCACCGTCCGCACGCGCCGGGAGTACCGGAGGCTGCACGAGGGCAGCCAGGCCGTGGCGGCGCGCTTCGGCGGGCCCGGGCGGGCGGTATACCGGGGTCTGCGCGGCGGGATGCGCGGGTTCCTGGCCCGGTTCACCGACAACGAGGCGCTGTACTCCAACCTCGACATCAAGTACGTCGGGCCCGTCGACGGGCACGACCAGGAGGCGCTGGAGCAGGCGCTGCGGCAGGCCCGCGACTACGGCACGCCCGTCCTGGTCCACGTCATCACCGAGAAGGGCCACGGCTTCGAGCCGGCCCTGCGCGACCAGGCCGACCAGTTCCACGCCGTGGGGCGGATCGACCCCACCACCGGCGAACCCCTGGAGGCCAGCTCGGGCCGGTCGTGGACGTCGGTGTTCTCCGACGAGCTGGTGGAGCTGGCCGAGCGCAACCCCCGCCTGGTGGCGATCACGGCGGCCATGCTGCGGCCCACCGGGTTGCACGGCTTCGCCGAGCGCCACCCCGACCGGGTGTTCGACGTGGGGATCGCCGAGCAGCACGCCGTGACGAGCGCCGCGGGCCTGGCCTACGGCGGGCTGCACCCCGTCGTCGCCCTCTACGCGACGTTCCTGAACCGCGCCTTCGACCAGGTCCTGATGGACGTCGCGCTGCACCGGGCCGGGGTCACGTTCGTCCTGGACCGCGCGGGCGTCACGGGCCCGGACGGGCCCAGCCACCACGGGATGTGGGACCTGGCGCTGCTCCAGGTCGTCCCCGGCATCCGCATCGCGGCGCCCCGCGACGCCGCGACGCTGCGCGAGGAGCTGGCCGAGGCGGTCGCCGTGGACGACGCCCCCACCGTGCTGCGCTGGCCGAAGGGGTCCGTCGGGGACGACGTCCCCGCCGAGCACCGGCTGCCCGACGGCGTGGACGTGCTGACGCAGGCCCCCGAGGACGGCCGGGACGTGCTGCTGGTGGCCGTCGGCGCGCTGGCGACGACGGCCCTGGAGGTCGCCGCCCTGCTGGCGGCCCAGGGCATCGGCGCGACGGTCGTCGACCCCCGCTGGGTGGTCCCGGTCCCGGTCTCGCTGGTGGAGCTGTCCCGCGAGCACCGGCTCGTCGTCACCCTGGAGGACGGGGTGCGGGTCGGCGGCGTGGGCACGCGGCTGCGGCAGGACCTGCGCGCCGCCGACGTCGACACCGGCGTGACCGAGCTCGGCCTGCCCGACCGGTTCCTCGACCACGCCTCGCGCGCCGAGATCCTGCGCGACGCGGGCCTGGACCCGCAGTCCATCGCGCACCGGATCATCGACCAGGTCATCGGGACCCGGCTGCCGCAGGCGCGGCCGCTGCGGGACCCCGAGCCGTCGTGGACCGAGCTGGGGGACTGACCGGGCCGGTGCGCGGGCCGGTGCGGCCGGGTCACAGGTAGTGGGGCGGTTCCTCGCCGGGCTCCAGGGGCACGACGTCCAGGTCGGGGTGGTCCAGCAGTTCCCGGACCGCCGCCCGGGAGGCGCCGATGGTGGCGTAGTGCGGGTCGACGTCCTTCGTCAGGCACCACGCGCGGTCCCGCGGCCACGTGAACGCCGGGTCGGGCCCGGCGCGCCACGGGTACGGCGGGGGGTTGAACACCCGGCTCCACTCCCGCCCGTCGCCGAAGTCGGGCACCGCGCCCCGGAAGAGGGAGTACCCGCGGTTCGGGACCTCGATGCGCGTGGTCGCCGGGTCGGTGGGCACGAGGCCCCAGCCGTCCCAGACGGCGAAGAAGCACTCGTCGGGGGTGCTCGTGTGGGCAGCGAGAATCGTTGCGGCGGAACGCATCCGGTCGTTCTCGCTGGGCGCGTCCGGGCCCTCGTCGAACTCCACGTCGCCCTCGCCCTGCCCGGGGTGGGTGGGGTCGGGCAGGAACCGCAGCCGGGCGTACGCGGGCAGACCCGCCGGGCCCAGGGCGACCAGCTGGTGCCAGGGCCGGGTGCTCCCGGTGATCCAGTCGGCGACGGAGGGGGTGCGGCAGACGGACAGGCTCACCCCCGCACCCTGCCGCACCGGTCAGCGTTGCGCGGGCAGGTCGAGCGGGCGCTTGTAGTAGCCCCAGGGGAACGTCATGGTCTTGACCAGCGTCCAGCCCTCGGCCTCCAGGCGGCGGCGCGCGCCGGGGGTCCACGGCTGGCGGTGGTGCTCCCACTGGGTGTCGGAGGCCTCGACGACGTGGAAGAGGGTGCCGTAGTCCACGACGTGCCAGCCGCGGCGGCCGTAGTCGGCCAGGACCGCCATCTCCTCCAGGGAGGTGATGGGGGAGAGCACCTCGCGTTCGCGGGTGCCGGCCTCGCCGGGCGCCGGGTCGGGGCGGGTGGGGGTGCCGAAGCGCTGCTGCGCGGCCTGCTTGCTGACGCCGAGCAGGGTGCCGAGGGTGTCCCAGCGGTGCCCGGCGCTGCGGGCGCCGGCGACGGCCTCGCGCAGCAGCCGGGAGGTCTCCTCGGCCGCGACGCGGGTCGCGGCGACCAGGCGCAGGGCCGCGTCGGGGTCGTCGCCGAGGGTGTCGCGCAGGCCGGTGGGGGTGGACAGCACCGCTTCGGCGACGGCTTCGCGCAGCGCGCGGACCTCGTCCTCGGTCAGCGGGGTGGTGTCGGGGACGACGCTGCTCACCGCTGCTCACCGCGAGGGGCGGCGGGGCCGAGGGGTTCGAGGGCGTCCAGGGTCGCGGCGTCCTGCCGGGCGCGGCGGGCGGCGGCCAGCCGGCGCGCGCCGAGGAGCAGGAGCAGCCCGGCGACGAGGGCGCCGGTGGCCACGCCCGCCACGAAGGGCCAGTCGGACCCTTCGCCGCTGTCGCCGGAGCGGAAGCCGATGCCGACCACGAGGAAGCAGAGGAGGGCGGGGGCGATCAGGGCGAGGACGTGGTTGGTGCGGGGGCGCTGCCGGGTGGGGGTGGTGCCGTCAGGAGCGGTCATGTCGTCAAGATTGCCTTGACGCCTTGTCGCTTGTCAAGAATCCCTTGACGTCCGGTCGTCTGGTTGGCTGGCCGCGTGGACGTGACGCTGCCCGCACCGGCCCCCTTCGCGTGGTCGCCGGCCCGGCCCGTGGACGGACCGCGGATCGCCGAGCTGCGGGCCACCGTCCTGCGGCCCAGCCTGGAACGGCTCGGCCGCTACGACGAGGTGCGGGTGCGGCAGTGGTTCCTGTCGGCCTTCGCGCCGCGCACCACCCGCGTCCTGACCGGCCCGGACGGGCTCGCCGGGTCCCTGACCCTGCGCCCGGCCCCCGACGGGGTGTGGATCGAGCACTTCTACCTGGACGAGGCGGTGCGGGGCCGGGGCCTGGGCACGGGCGTGCTGAGGGCGGTCACGGCTGCCGCCGACGCCACCGGGACGACGCTGCGCCTGGACGTGCTGCGCGGCAGCGACGCCCGCCGCCTGTACGAGCGGCACGGGTTCGGGCTGGACCGGGAGGACCCGGTGGACGTCTACCTGCACCGGCCGCCACGGACGTGAACCCACCGCCGGACCCGTCAGGGACGGGTGAGCAGCAGCACCGCGGCGGTGACCCCCGCGACGGCGCGGACGTGGTTCCACCTCGCCCACGGCCGCGCGAACCCGGCGAAACCGGTCTCCCGGCGGGCGAGCCGGTCGTTCAGCGGGACGTTCGCGACGACGGTGACGACGACGACCCCGAGCAGGTACGCCGCGCACCCCGCCACGAGCCGGCCGTCCCCGCGCCGCACGGCCGGGAACCCCAGCGCGGTGACGGCCGCCGCGGTGGTGAACAGCGCCGGCACGAACGCCGACCGCACGGCGAGCTCGTTGACCGACCGCATCGCCCGGGCCGCGTCCGCGTCGGGGAGGCGGTGCAGCGCAGGCAGGACGACCGCGGAGAAGGCGGAGAACACCCCGCCCACCACGGCGCACGCGACGCCGCACGCCAGCGCGAGGACCCTCACCGGTCCCACGCCCCGGTCGCGGCGGCCCGCCGGGCGTAGTCGGCGAAACTCCCCGGTTCGCGGCCCAGCGCGTCCTGCACGCCGCGGCTGAGCCGTTCGCCGCGGCCGTCGAGGACCTCGGTGAACAGGTACGTCAGCAGGTCCACCACCTCGGCCGGGACGCCCTGCCCGAGCAGTTCCCGGCGGTGCTCGTCGACGGGGATCTCCTGGAACCGCACGTCGCGGCCGGTGGCGGCGGACACGAGCGCCAGGGCCTGCGCGAACGTGAGGAGTTCCGGCCCGCTCACCTCGTACGTCGTCCCGGCGTGCCGGGGGTCGGTGAGGGCCACGGCGGCGACGGCGGCGACGTCCTCGGCGTCGACGAACGGTTCGCGCACCGCCCCCACGGGCAGACGCACGAGCCCGGCGCGGACCTGGTCGACGAGGAGCTTCTCGTCGAAGTCCTGCATGAAGAAACTGGCGCGCACGACGACCGTACCGGGGGCGGCGCGGCGCACCTGGTCCTCGGCGCGCCGGGCCTCCTCCTCACCGCGGCCGGACAGCAGGACCAGGCGGTCCACGCCGCACCGCACCGCCTCCCGGGCGAACGCGGTGACGACGTCGGGGGCGCCGGGGGCGGCCAGGTCGGGGGCGTGCGCGACGTACGCGGCGGACGCGCCGTCCAGGAGCGGACCCCACGTCGCGGGGTCGGCCCACTCGAACGGCGGCCGCCCGGCGCGCGAGGCGATCCGCACGTCGTGCCCGGCCTCGCGCAGCCGCTGCGCCACCCGGCGGCCGGTGGTGCCGGTGCCGCCGAGCACCAGGACGGGTCCGGTCGGCGCGGTGGGGGTGGGGTCGGTGGTCGTGGTGGTCGTGGTCGTGGTGGTCATGGACCCAGCGAACCCCCGGTGGGTGCGCGCCGGACATGGTCCACGGCCGCACGCGCATGCGCGGGCGTCTCACGGTGCCGGGGTCCCGCCCTACGGTGGGGACATGGACCCCCTCGCGGACCTGCTCGCCGGTCCCCGTGCCCGCGGGGCGTTCGTGCTGCGCTGCGACCTGGAACCCCCGTGGGCGTTGCGGGTGGAGGACCGCGCCCCGCTCACGGTGGTGGCCGTCGTCACCGGTTCCGCCTGGGTCCTGTGCGGAGGCGCTGCACCGCAGCGCATCACGCCCGGGGACGTCGCGGTGGTCCGCGGCCCGGCGCCCTACGCGGTGGCCGACGACCCCGGCACCGCGCCGCAGGCTCTCGTCGACGCCGACCAGCGCTGCACCACCCTCGACGGCGTCGAGGTGCCGCTGACCTGGCGGGGCGCGCGGGTGTGGGGGAACAGCGACCGCCCCACCACCCGCCTGGTCACCGGCACCTACGCCGAGCACGGCGCGATCAGCCGGCGGCTGCTGGGCGCGCTGCCGCGCCTGGTCGTGCTGCGCGCCGACGCCGCGACCGGTCCCGTCCTGGACTGGCTCGCGCGGGAGGTCGTGCAGGAGGCACCCGGCCAGGACGCGGTGCTGGACCGGTTGCTGGACCTGCTGCTGGTGTCGGCGCTGCGGGCCTGGTTCGACGCCGCCGACGACGCGCCGGGCTGGTACGTCGCGGCGGCCGACCCCGTCGTGGGGCCGGCGCTGCGGCTGCTCCAGACCCGCCCCGAGCACCCCTGGACCACCGCCTCGCTCGCCGCGGCCGTCGCGACGAGCCGGGCGACGCTGGCCCGCCGCTTCACGGCCCTGCTGGGGCAGCCCCCGATGGGGTACCTCACCACCTGGCGGCTGGACCTGGCCGCCGACCTCCTCCTGGACCCGGGGACGACCCTGGCCGCGGTCGCCCGGCGGGTCGGGTACGGGTCGCCGTACGCGCTGAGCGCGGCGTTCTCCCGGCAGTTCGGGACGAGCCCGCGCGACCACCGCGCGGCGGCGGCGACGGGTTAGGTTCCCCGGGTGACTCCGGCCGCTCTGCTGCTCACCGGGACCGTGGGTTCCGGCAAGACCACGACCGCGCACGCCCTCGGGGTGGTGCTGCAGGCCGCGGGGGTGCCGCACGCGGTCGTCGACCTCGACGCCCTGCGGGACGCCTGGCCCAGCCCGCCCGACGACCCCTTCCACGAGCGGCTGGAACTGGCGAACCTGCGGGACGTGGCCCGCAACCACCGGGCCGCCGGGGCCGTGCGGCTCGTGCTGGCGGGGGTGCTGGAGGACCCGGCGCACCGCGGGCTGTACGAGGACGCGGTCGGGGTCCCGCTGACGGTGTGCCGGTTGCGGCCGGACCTGACGGTCGTGGCGGACCGGTTGCAGGTCCGGCACGCCGGTGACGAACCCGCCCTCGACTGGCACCTGCACCGCAGTTCCGAGCTCGACGCGATCCTGCACTCGGCGGGGATCGGGGACGTCGTCGTGGACGTCCGGGCGCACGACGAACCGGCCGCGGTGGCCGCCGCGGTCGCCCGCGCCGTCGGCTGGTCCTGACCCCCGCCGGGGTGGCGCGGGCGGTGGCCCGCGTGGTCGGGTGGGGGCGTGAGCCGGTCGTTCGCGCAGGGGCTGGGCGTCGTCGTCCACGGGCCCGCGGTGCTGGCCCGCGGCCCCGGGATCGGCGTCGGGCTGCGGTGCGCCTTCGGGTACCCCGACGGGATGGTGCTGTCCACCGACCTGAAGGCCGTGGGCCCGGCTGCCCGAGACGTCGAGGACGTCAGCCTGCGGCCCCGCAGCGGCCGCGGCCGCAGCCGCGGTCGCGTGCCGGCCCGCCCGCCCCGCCCGCACAGCGTCCTGCGGTTCGAGGTGCTCGAGGGCGGTGAGCTCCGGGAGGTCGAGTGGCTGCTGCACTCGACCTGGAGCCACGGCCGGGGGAACCCCGACGCCGGGACGATCGAACCGGCCGTGACGATCTCGATGGACCTCTGGCTCCCCTTCCCGTGGATCGCCGGCCCACGGCACCCGCGCCCCGGGGAGGACGGGACCGTGACCGTGCGGGCGGGCTGGCCGGAGGTGGGCCTGCCCACCACCACGACCGTGCTGACCCTCACCGACCCCCGCTACTTCCCCCGGTTCCCCGAGGTGCTGGCGTGAACCCCTGGGAGGCCGAGGAACCGTTCGGGACGTGGGGCAGCCTGGGGGCGCTCGCGCACGGCCCCGTGGTGCTGGCCCGCGTCCCCGGGATCGGGGTCGGGTTGCGGTGCGTGTTCGCGTTCCCCGAGGGCCTGAAGCTGTGGTTCGTGGCCCACTGCCGGGACGTCGCCGTGCTCCCGGAGAACCCGCCGCCGCGCAGCGAGGAGGAGGCGGCCGAGCAGAGCCGGCGGTGGCAGGAGTTCCCGGCCGCGCCCGACGAGCCGGTCGTGCACGTGACCGTGGACGGTCACCGGCAGCGCTTCCCGCTGTGGGAGCGGGGTGACCACACCGCCTACGCGGTGGGGGAGCGGCACGTCTCCTGCGAGCTGCGCGTGCCCGGGCTGCCCGCCGACGGGTGCGTCACGGTCGACGTGTCCTGGGGCCCGGCGCTGCCGGGGGCGTCGACGACGCTGCGGCTGGACGGTCTCGCGCAGGTCGCCGCGTCGGCGGTCCCCCTGGTCGAGCCGTGACCGTTCTGCATGCACTGAGGCGTTGACTTCCGCGACGGAGTGCGGTCGACTCCTGCTGTGCATGCACAACGGCGTGGTGGGACGACCGACCGCACGTACGCCCGGCTGCGCGAGGACGTCTTGGACGGGGTCCTCGCCCCCGGCGCCGTGCTGGCCGAGCTGGAGCAGAGCGCCCGGCTCGGGGTGTCCCGCACCCCCGTCCGCGAGGCCTTCGCCCGGCTCGTCCACGACGGGCTGGCCCGCCCCGTCGGGGGTCGCGGGCTCGTCGTCGCCCCCCTCGACCTGGCCGACCTGGAGCACCTCTACGACGTCCGGGAGGCGCTGGAGGTGAAGGCGGCGCGCCTGGCCGCCCGCAGCGGCGCCGGGTTCGGCGGGTTCGTCCGCCGCTTCGCCCACGCCCCCGACCTCGTCACCACCGGCGACCTGGACCGGTACTACGCGGTGACGGCCGAGTTCGACGCGGCGGTCGACGCGGCCGTCGCGAACCCGTGGCTCGTGCGCGCCCTCGACGACGTCCGCACCCACCTCGTGCGGATCCGCCGCCTGGCCCGGCACGACCCGGACCGCCTCGTCGCCGCCGCCTCCGAGCACCGGCTGATCGCCGAGGCCCTCGACGACGGCGACGCCGACCTCGCCGCGCACGCCGTCCACGTCCACCTGCACCGCAGCCGCACGCACTTCCGCGACCGGCTGCACGCCCGAGAGGAGAGCGCGTGAGAGAGCACGAGGTCCGCGTCCACCGCAGCGACGAGGAGTTCCCCCGGTCGCAGGAACTGGCCTGGAAGCTGGCGGAACTGGCCACCGACGACGTCGCCGTCGACGACGACGTCGCCGAGATGGTCGTCAACCGCCTCCTGGACAACGCTGCGGTCAGCGCCGCGTCGCTGCTGCGCCCGCCGGTGGTCTCGGCCCGTTCCCAGGCGCTGGACCACCCCGCCTCCCGCGGCGGGGAGGGCGCCCGCGTCGTGGGGACGACGCAGAACTCCTCGCCGGAGTGGGCGGCGTGGGCCAACGGCGTCGCGGTGCGCGAACTGGACTTCCACGACACGTTCCTGGCCGCCGACTACTCCCACCCCGGCGACAACGTCCCCGCCCTGCTGGCCGTCGCGCAGCACCTCGGCTGCGACGGCGAGCGGCTGCTGCGGGGGATCGTCACCGCGTACGAGGTGCAGGTCGACCTCGTGCGGGCGATCTCGCTGCACCGGCACAAGATCGACCACGTCGCCCACCTCGGCCCCTCGGTCGCGGCGGGTCTGGGGACGATGCTGGAACTGCCGACCGAGGTCGTCCACCAGGCGATCGGGCAGGCCCTGCACACCACGACCGCGACCCGCCAGTCCCGCAAGGGCGCCATCTCGACGTGGAAGGCGCACGCGCCCGCGCTCGCCGGCAAGCTCGCCGTCGAGGCCGTGGACCGCGCGATGCGGGGGCAGACCAGCCCCGCGCCGATCTACGAGGGCGAGGACGGGGTCATCGCGTGGCTGCTCGACGGCCCCGACGCCGTGTACCGCGTCCCGCTGCCCGAACGCGGCGAACCCCGCCGGGCGATCCTCGACACGTACACCAAGGAGCACTCCGCGGAGTACCAGGCTCAGGCCGTCATCGACCTCGCCCGCCGCCTGCACCGCGAGCACCCCGAGCTGCGCGACCCGGCGAACGTCGAGTCGATCGTGCTGCGCACCAGCCACCACACGCACGTCGTGATCGGGTCCGGGGCGAACGACCCGCAGAAGTACGATCCGGCCGCCAGCCGGGAGACCCTGGACCACTCGGTGCCGTACATCTTCGCCGTCGCGCTCCAGGACGGCGGCTGGCACCACGTCCACTCCTACGCCCCGGCCCGCGCCGCCCGCCCCGACACCGTCGCCCTGTGGCGCAGCGTGTCCACGGTGGAGGACCCGGAGTGGACCGAGCGGTACCACTCGACCGACCCGGCCCGGAAGGCGTTCGGGGCCCGCGTCGAGGCCCGGCTGCGGGACGGTTCCACGGTCGTCGACGAGATCGCCGTCGCCGACGCCCACCCCCTCGGCGCGCACCCGTTCACCCGGGCGCAGTACGAGGCGAAGCTCGCCACGCTGGCCGCGGGCGTCCTGCCCGACGAGGAGGTCGCCCGGTTCACCGCGCTGGCCCGGGAACTGCCCGGGCTGACCCCGGCGCAGGTGCGTGAGCTGCAGGTCGTCGCCCCGCCCGAACTGCTCGAGACCGTGCCGCTGCCCAGCGGCCTGTTCTAGGAGGACACCGTGCTGTACTCGTCGACGACGCCGAGCGCGAAGCGCCACGCGTTCCGGCTGGCCCTGGCCGGGACGGAGCTGCTGCGGTTCCCGGGCGCCTTCAACCCGTTGTCCGCCAAGCTGATCCAACGGCACGGCTTCGACGGGGTGTACGTCTCGGGGTCGGTGCTGGCCGCCGACCTCGGGCTGCCCGACGTCGGGCTGACGACGCTCACCGAGGTCGCGGGACGGTCCGCGCAGGTCGCCCGCGTCACCGACCTCCCCGTGCTCGTCGACGCCGACACCGGGTTCGGCGAACCCCTGTCGATGGCCCGCACCGTGCAGGCCCTGGAGGACGCCGGGGTCGCCGGGCTGCACGTGGAGGACCAGGTGAACCCCAAGCGCTGCGGGCACCTGGAGGGCAAGCAGGTCGTCGACGAGGCGACGGCGGTGCGGCGCGTCCGGGCCGCCGTCGACGCCCGCCGCGACCCCGACTTCCTCGTCGTCGCGCGCACCGACGTGCGGGGCGTGGAGGGTTTCGACGCGACGGTCCGCCGGGCGCGGGCGCTGGTCGACGCGGGCGCGGACGTCGTGTTCGCCGAGGCGATGGCGGACCTGGGCGAGTTCGAGGCGATCTGCTCGGCGCTGGAGGTCCCGGTGCTGGCGAACATGACGGAGTTCGGCCGCAGCGACCTGTTCACCCACGCGCAGCTGCGCGACGCCGGGGTGCGGATCGTCATCCACCCTGTGTCGCTGCTGCGGCTGGCGATGGGCACCGCCGACCGCGCCCTCACCGAACTGGGCGCGACGGGGACCCTGGAGGGGACGGTGCCCGGGATGCAGACCCGCGCCGAGCTGTACGACCTCGTCGACTACGCCGGGTACGGCGCGTTCGACTCCTCCGTGTACGACTTCAGCCTGGAAGGGAACCGAGGATGATCCACAAGGGTCTGGCCGGGGTGGTCGCGGACACCACGGCCGTCTCCAAGGTCGACCCGGACACGAACTCCCTGCTGTACCGCGGCTACCCCGTGCAGGAGCTCGCGACGCTGCCGTTCGAGGCGGTCGCGCGGCTGCTGTGGGACGGCGAACTCCCCACCGAGCGGGCCCTGGGTGAGTTCTCCGCACGGGAACGGGCCGGGCGGGCGCTGGACGAGCGGGTCCGCCGCGTCGTCGAGGAGACCCCGGTGTCGGCGCACCCGATGGACGTGGTCCGCACCGCCGTCAGCGTCCTGGGGACCCTCGACCCGCAGACCGGGGACCACTCCCCGGAGGCGGAGCGGGCGAAGGCCGAGCGGCTGTTCGCGGCGCTGCCCGCCGTCGTCGGCCTCGCCCAGCGGCGCCGGCGCGGGCAGGACCTGCCCGCACCCCGCGACGACCTCGGGTACGCGGCGAACTTCCTGTGGACGGTCACCGGCGCCGAACCCGACGAGGTCGCCGTCCGCACGTTCGAGACGTCGCTGGTCCTGTACGCCGAGCACTCCTTCAACGCCTCGACGTTCGCGGCCCGCGTCGTGACGTCCACGCTGTCGGACCTGCACTCGGCCGTCACCGCCGCGGTCGGGGCGCTGAAGGGCCCCCTGCACGGAGGCGCGAACGAGGCCGTCTGGCAGGTGTTCGAGCAGATCGGGCCGGGGGAGGGCTCGGCCGGCCGCGCCCGCGACTGGCTGGCGGCGACCCTGGACCGGCACGGGAAGGTCATGGGTTTCGGGCACCGCGTCTACCGGAACGGTGACTCGCGCGTCCCCACGATGCGGGCCGCGCTGCACGAGCTCGCCACCGCCCGCGGCCGCACCGACGTCCTCGACCTGTACGACGCGCTGGAGGGGGCGGTTGCCGAGGCGAAGGGGATCCGCCCCAACCTCGACTACCCCGCCGGGCCCGCCTACCACCTGCTCGGCCTGGACACCGACGTGTTCACGCCGGTGTTCGTGGCCGCGCGGGTGGTCGGCTGGACCGCGCACGTCGTGGAGCAGCGGGCGGCGAACTCGCTCATCCGGCCGCTGTCGGAGTACGACGGCCCGGCCCCGCGGCACGTGCCGGGGGCCGGGTGAGCGGTCAGGCGTCGCCGCCGTCGATCTCCACGGCCCCCACCGCGGTGACCCGCCAGGAACCGTAGGTGTCGAACCACGCCTCGACGACGTCGAACGAGGACTGCTGGTCACCGGCGAGCAGCGTCGCCCGGCCCAGCGGCCCGGCGGCCAGGGCGTCGACGAGGTGACCGGTGACCCCCGGCGCGAACACGACGTCCTCGGCGGGGACGCCGCGCTCGACCGCTTCGACCGCCAGGGCGGCGGCGGTCCCGTACCGGTCCTCCCCAGCGGCCCGGTGCGGCATCGGCAGCGCGGCGAGGGCTTCGGGGAACACACCTTCCGGCCCGCCGGCGACCGTCACCTCGGTCACCCCGCGCGCCCGCAGGGCCTCCCCGGCGGGGATCGGGTCGTCGTCGGCGACCAGGACGAGGGGTTCACCGAGGCGGGCGGCGGGCCCGGCCGCGGCGAGCGCGTCCACGAGGTGCGCGTCCTCGCCCGAGGCGACCCAGCCGTGGGTCTTCGTGGGCATGAACGCGGCCACCGCGCGCGACGTGGCGTACCGGTCCGCGCCGGCCAGGCGCTGCACGTCCCCGATGCCGAGGGCCCGCAGGCGTTGCGCGGTGGTGGCCGACAGGGCGTCCTCGCCGCCGACGAGCAGGACCGACTGGACGCCGGTGGTGCGCAGGTAGTCGGCGGTCGCGGCGGGGACCGCGTCGCGGGTCGCGAGCAGCACCGGCGCGGCGAGGCTGCGGGCCAGCGGCCCGGCCGACAGGGCGTCCACGAGGTGGCGGTCCTCACCGCTGACCAGGACGGCCACGTCGGCCTCGGGGAAACCGTGGGCGGCGATCGTGGCGGCCGTCGCGAACCGGTCGGCGCCGCTGAGCTGCACCACCTGGTTCGGGGTGCCGCTGGGCAGCTGGGCGCCCTTGGCGGGCACCCGGCAGGACGGGTGGTGCACCGGTGGCGACGGCGAGCACAGCGGGGTGAGGGTCTCGAACCCCGGTTCGGGTGCCGCGGCGGCCGACGGGGCCGCCAGCGTGGTCACCGCGAGCGCCGCCGCCGTCAGCAGCGCGTTCCGCAGGGACGTCCTGGACACTGGTCCTCCTGAGATCGGGTGGGGCCAGTGTGGCAGCTGTGACGTTCCCGGGTGGGGGTTTTCCCGGGCTGCGCACCCGAGGGGGGAGGGGGAGGATCGGGCGGTGCCCAGACGCAGCGCCGGGATCCTGCTCCACCGCCGCACCGCCGCGGGCGGGGTCGAACTCCTCCTCGGTCACCTCGGCGGGCCGTTGTGGGCGCGCAAGGACGAGCGGGCCTGGTCGATCCCCAAGGGTGAACCCGAACCCGGGGAGGAACTGCCCGACGCGGCGCGCCGGGAGTTCACCGAGGAGCTGGGGTTGCCCGTGCCGGACGTGGAGCTCGTGGCGCTCGGGGAGGCCCGGCAGTCCGGCGGGAAGGTCGTGACGGTGTGGGCGGGGGAGGCGGACCTGGACCCGGCGGCGGTCACGCCGGGGACGTTCACGATGGTCTGGCCGCCGCGGTCGGGGCGGGTGCAGGAGTTCCCCGAGCTCGACCGGGTCGCCTGGTTCCCCCCGGAGGGGGCGAGGGAGAAGCTGGTGGCGGGCCAGGTGGTGTTCGTGGACCGGTTGCTGGAGCTCCTCGGTCCCTGAGCCGGGCGACGCGGCGCCCGGCCCGGCGCACCGAGGGCTTCGCGTCTCGGACCGGAGCGGGTGCCCGCGGGCGGGGACGACCCCCGTGCGTGTGAGCGGGGGGTCCCTGTGCGTCCGGGCCGCTGGCCCGAACGGGTGAACTCGTGGCCCGGGGAGGCCCACGACCCCGGCTCGCGGGGGATCCACCGCCTTTCGGCGGCCCGGTGGTGTCGGAGCTGTTCCCTACGGTCCCCGCATGATCGAGTCCTCGTCCACCTCGGCCGCACCCGCCGTCGCCGCTCCTGCCGCGGTCGCACCGTGACGGTTCCCGCCCGCGGCGCGGGGCACCCCCGCGAGTCGGCGCTGTCCCCCGGCGCGCTCCGGCTGGAGACCGGCCTCGGGGTCGGGCCGACCGGCCCCCTGGGGAGCCCCCGGTTCTTCCAGGGGTTCCTGAGGCACCCCGCCGCCGCGGCCCGTGGCCTCCTGAGCGTGGCCGCGGTGGCTCGCGCGCGGTACTCCACCGCCGGGCAGGCCGGGTTCCGCGACCCGGTCGTGACGGCCGACGGGACGTCGCTGCGCTTCGAGTCCTTCTCCAGCTGCGGTGGCGTCCACGCCCGGCTCGACCTGCTCCCCGACGGGCTCGACGGTGAGGCCGCGCAGCGGGGTACGACGAACGTCGACGTGAACCTCCCGCTGCAGCGCGCGCTCGCCCTCGTCGACGACCGGGACCTGCTGCACGTCGCCGTGGGCTCGCAGGACCTGACGGTGACCACTGCCGGTGCCTCCCTCACCGAGGCGAAGGTGACCCTGCCGCCCCGCTGGGTCCGGGGTTTCGCCGAGGCGGCGATCTCGCTCGCGCAGATGGACCTGCGGGCCGAGGTCCCCGCGACGGAGGCCAGGAGGTTCCTGCGGGCTCTGCCGCGCGGGACCCGGCAGCAGACCCTGTGGGTCGTCCCGGCCGGGCGGGGCCTGCGCACGACGACCCGCGCGGTGCCGGGGGCGGTCTGCCTCGCCGGCCCGCGCCGGGTCGAGGTGCTCGACGCGGTGCTGCCGCTGGCCACCACCGTGCGGCTCTACGCCCCGCCCGTCACGGGCCGGG
Organism: Kineococcus rugosus; assembly: GCF_050871975.1. Classification (NCBI taxonomy): domain Bacteria; kingdom Bacillati; phylum Actinomycetota; class Actinomycetes; order Kineosporiales; family Kineosporiaceae; genus Kineococcus; species Kineococcus rugosus. Next base: position 67,438 of record NZ_JBJLSJ010000013.1, read on the forward strand.
AGGCGGCCGGCGCGTGGGAGGTCGACCTGCCCGGGGCCCGGCTCACGCTGGTCCTCTCACCCGAACCGGCGCGGGGTTTCTCCGGGGAGGGCGGCGTGCTGGAGACGCTGGCCGCGGCAGACCCCGGTGACGACACCGCCCGGGTGCTGGACCTGCTGTCCTGGGCCCCCGGTCTGCCGCTGGAGGTCATCGCCGACGCCCTCGCGCTGGACGCGACCCGTACCCGGCGCGCTCTGGTGGACCTGGGGACCTCCGGCCGGGTGGGCTACGACCTGTCCGCCGCGTCCTGGTTCCACCGGGAACTCCCGTTCGACCCCGCCCGCGCCGAACGCGACAACCCCCGGCTGCGCGCCGCCCGCGGCCTCGTCTCCGAGGGCGCTGTCCACGAGCGGCAGGACGGTGTCGTGGTGGTGCGCCGCCCGGACGGTGAACGGCACGTCCGCCGCACCGGGACGGGTTTCGCCTGCACCTGCCCGTGGTGGGTCGAGCACACGGGCGCGCGCGGGCCCTGCAAGCACGTGCTCGCGGCGCAGATCGTCCTGCGGGCCCGGACCACCGCGTCGCAGCCGGCGGTGACCGCGTGAACCCGCTGGTCGAGCAGCTCCAGGTCGCCCTGGACGGGGACAGCCCGAAGCTCGTCGCCGAACTCCTGGCCGGGGTCCCGGAGGCCGAGCGGGTCCCCTGCCGCGTCCTGCTGAAGCAGTACCGGCAGAACCGGTTCCGCGACGCCTGGGTGGTGGCCGCCGCCGGCCTGGAGAGCGGGGCCGTCGCCGTGGCCCGACGGTTGCGCACCGCGAGCCCGCCGACGAGCTGGCTCCCGATCGCCGGGTACCGCCCCGACGAGGCGCGGACGTCGGGGGCGAGAGCCTGGCCCCTGGTCGCCGACGTCCTGCTGGAGCGGCGGGTGACGTGGCTGCCCGACCTCGTGACCCGCCTCGCCGAGGTGGACCCGCGGGCGTGGGGTGACGACCGGCAGGTGCTGACCGAACGGCTGCGCCTGGCCCTGGACCTCCCGCGCCCCCACGGCGCCGGGTACCTGCGCTGGGTCGTGCAGCAGCAGCTCAGCGCACCCTGGCGCCGCGACGACCGCTCGACCGCCGAGCGGCTGCGCGCTGAACCGGACCCCGACGCGCTGGTCGCGGCGGTCCTGACGGTGCCGGGCGTGGGCACGGAGCTGAACGTCCGGCGCGGGGAGTTCCTCGCGCAGTGGGGACCGGAGGGCTGGCACGCCGCCCTGCGGGAGACCCTGGCGGACGGCACCCTGGACCGCGACCGCTTCCTCGACGCCCTGCTCGGCGCGCTGCTGGTCGGCGGCCCCGTCGCCCACCAGCACGACCTGGCCGTCGTGCTCGCCGAGGCCCGGGTCTGCCCCCGGCAGACGGCCACCCGCGTCCGGCAGTTCTGCGCCCTGGTCCCCGAGAGCACCGGCCCCGTCGCCGGCGCCGCCCTGGAGACCGTCCGGGCCGCGGTCGCAGCCGGGGCCGTCGACCCCCGCGAGGCCCTCCGGGCGACGGCGCCCGCGCTGCACCGCCGGGAGAAGGGCTTGCTGCGCACCCACCTGCGCTGGCTCGTCGACCTCGCCCGGCAGCACCCGGACCTGCGCGACGACGTGCTGCTCGCCGTGGCGGAGGTGTTCGCGCACGAGCACCACGACCTCGCCCGGCAGGCCTGGGACGCGGCTGAGGAACTGCGCGACGGCGCCCCGGGCACCGTCCTGCACCACCTGAGGCAGCGGGCCCAGGACCTCCCCCCGGACCTGAGCCACCGAGCCGCGAGCGCGCTGGGCGGCGCGCCCGGGGCCGAGACCGCCGAGACCGCCGAGACCGCCGACGACGAGCTCGCACCGCTGCCCCCGGCACCCCACCCTCCTCGGGTGCAGGACCTCGACGAACTGGTCGTGGCCATCGCCCAGCACTCCCGGCACTGGCAGCCGGCCGACGCGGAGCGGGTGCTGGACGGCGTGGCGCGCTTCGGCGGGCGGGACCTGGACGCCCTCGTCGCCGCCCTGGCCCCGGTGGCCGACCGCTTCGGCCTCGGCTGGGAGCACACGTCCCACTTCGCGATCTACCCGTTCCTCGCCGCCGCCACCCGCCGCCCCGGCGCGCCCCGGTGGCGCGGGGAGAGACCCCCGCGCCCCGGGCCGCTCCCGTCCGGTGGGGAGGGCGTGCTCGCGCTCCGCGCCCAGGAGGTCGTTGAGCGGGTCCGGGCCGGCGAGTCGGCCCCGCTGCTGTCCTTCCCGGACACGGCGACCGGTCACGTCGACCCCGGACGCGTCCTCCGCGACCTCCAGCGCGCCGCCGCCACGGGGACCGCGCCGTGGCCCCTCGACCTCGAGCAGGCGTGGCTGCGGTTCCCGCGCACGGACCTCGACCCCACCTACCCCGACCAGCTGCGCTCGGTGGGCGTACCGGCGGCCGACTGGTTGTCGCAGCAGCTCACCGGCCCGCGCCCCGAGGCGCTGGCGACGGCGGAACCGGTACCGCCCCGAGGTTCCCGCAGCGGGTACCGGGTCGCGGCCGAGGGTGCGGGTTGGCCCGTGGTGTCGCTGAGCGGTTCCGGCGCGCGGACCCCGCTGGCCCGGCAGGGGCTCGGCGGGACCGAGCTGCCCGCGCAGGTGGTGGAGCACTGGTGGTGGGGCGGGGGGTGGGAGGCGCTGCACTCCCTCACCTGCCTGCCCTCGGACCGGGAGGTCGCTGCGGGTCACCTCGTCGCGACCCTGGTGAACACCGAGCGCCGCCGCGACGTCTCGGTCGTGTCGGCGATCGCCGTGCTGCCGGAGGCGCAGGGCCCCACCGGCCGGGCCACGCACCTGGCGCTGGCCTACGCGCTGCTCAGCTGCGACGACCGGGTCCGGTCGGCCGCCCTCGACGCCGTGAGCGGGTTCGCCGCCGCGGGTGGTCTGGACGCCACCGCCGCCGGGGCGGCCCTGGGAGAGCTGATCGTGCGGGAGGAGACGAAACCCGTGCGGGTCGCCCGGGCCCTGGCCCCGCTCGCCCGTGACGACCGGCCGCGCGTGCGCGGCTTCACCGCCCGGTACCTCCTGGCCGCGCTCGCTCCTGTCCTCCCGCTGCGCCGCAACGGTTCAGCGGACCTCCTCGCCCTGGCCGCGGACACCTGCCACGGGACCGGTCCCCACCCGCCGGTCCCCGGCCTCGCGGCGCTCGTCGAGGCCGGCGGGCGCAGCCGGCTCGTCGTCGAGGCCCGTCGGCTGCTCGCCCTCACGCAGCCGTAGGTGGGGCGGGCAGCCGCAGAGGCGGACCTGGGAGCGGCCCGGCACCACCCCGGCGGCTCGGCGGGCTCGGCGGGCGGGGGTGACCCGCCCCCCGGGGGACCGTCCCGCCCGTTCCCGGTGCGGTACCGACGGTCGGAGGAGGCGGGAGGCGCCGATCGGGTGAGGACCGGGCGCGCCGGCCGTGCTGTGATCGGGGCGTGAACCCCGACGGCGACCTGCTGGACTTCGTGCGGCGCACCGCGGAGGGGGAGGCGCACCGCCGGAGGGGACTCGTGGTGGCCGCGGTGCGCGGCGGGGAACGGGCGGTGCACGGCGTGGGCAGCACCGGAGGCGCGGGAGCCGCCCCGGATGGCGACACCCTGTTCCAGGTCGGGTCCGTGACCAAGGTGTTCACGAGCCTCCTCCTCGCGACCGCGGTGGTGCGGGGGGAACTCGCGCTCGACACCCCGGTGGACGGACTGCTCCCCGAACTGCCCACGCCGGCGCCGCAGCCGGCGATCACGCTGGCCCACCTGGCCGGGCACTCCTCGGGGCTGCCGCGCCTGCCGCCCGGGCTGCTGCTGCGCGGACTGCGCCAGAGGTCCGACCCCTACCGGGGGTTCGGCGTCGACGACCTCGTCGCCGGCTACGGCAGGGCCAGGCCCCGGGCGCGTCCCGGCCGGCGGGTCCGGTACTCCAACTTCGGCACCGCCCTGCTCGGGCAGGCCCTCGCCCGGCACGCCGGGACGTCCTGGGAGCGGCTCGTCGCCGACGAGGTCACCGGACCCCTGGGCCTGCACGACACCGTGCCCGACCTGCGCGCCGACCAGCAGGACCGTCGCGCGGCCGGGCACTCCGGGCGCCGCCGGCCGGTGCCCGACTGGGACCTGGCCGCGGTCGCACCGGCCGGCGGGCTGTGGTCGAGCGCGCACGACGTCCTGGCCTTCCTCGGCGCGCACCTCGAACCCGAGGCCGGCCCGGTGCCCGACGCGCTGCGCTTGGTGCAGCAGCCGCGGTTCCGGGCGACCCGGTGGCTGCAGGTGTGCCTGGGGTGGATGCTGACCCCGCTGAGGGGTTCCCGGTGCTCCGTGCTGTGGCACAACGGCGCCACCGGCGGTTTCTCCTCCTTCGCCGGGTTCCAGCCTGAGCTCGGTGTCGGGGTCGTGGTGCTCGCCAACACCGCACGGTCGGTGGACCGGGCGGGGATGGCTCTCCTGGCCGACCTCGTGAAGGGCGCCGACGGCCCCTGAACCGGACCCGCGGCGCGGGGCGTGACGCCCTCTCCGCCGGGAACGTCAAGGGAGCGCGTCAAAGCACCCGCGACTGTAGTTGTGCGGTTCCTGCGGGTCAACGTCCGGGACGGGTGAGTTCCCCCGTACCGGGCCCAGCGAACCCCGCGGCGGCGCGAACGCGCTTAGGATCCACCGGTGGGATCGACGAGGACGACACGCAGCCGGGACCGCTCGCCGAGCATGGTGGAAGTGGCTGCTGCGGCGGGGGTTTCGGTGGGCACCGTCTCCAACGCCCTCAACCACCCCGACCGGGTGCGGCCCGCGACGCTGGCCCGGGTCCACGCCGCGATCGAGCAGCTCGGGTTCTCCCGCGAGGGGGCGCGCCCGGCGCGCACGAACCCGAGCATGGTGGAAGTGGCTGCCGCGGCGGGGGTTTCGGTGGGCACCGTCTCCAACGCCCTCAACCACCCCGAGCAGGTCCGCCCCGAGACGCTCGCCCGGGTCCGCGCCGTCATCGAGCAGCTGGGTTTCACCCCCAACGCCAACGCCCGCTCCCTGGCCGGCGGGGAGAACCGGACCATCGGTCTGGTCGTCGTCGACCTGGGGAACACGTTGTTCGTGGACATCGCCCGCGGCGCGCAGCGCGAGGCCGCGGCCCGCGGCGAGAGCCTGCTGGTGACCAACAGCGACCGCGACGACGCCCAGCAGGACGCCCACCTGGACCTGTTCGAGAGCGCCCGGGTGCGGGGGGTCGTGCTGGCACCGCTGAGCGACCCGTTCGCAGGGATCCAGCGGGTCCGCCGGCACGGGACGCCGCTGGTCGTCGTGAACTACGACGACGGCCGGCAGGACTGCTGCACGGTGCTGGTGGACAACGAGCGCGTCGGCTACCTGGCCGCCCGGCACATGGTCGAGCTGGGGCGGCGTCGGCTGGCGTGGGTCAGCGAGCTGAACGACCTGCAGCCGGTGCACGAGCGGCAGGCCGGGGTCCGGCGCGCGGTGCGGGAGGCGGGCCGGGGGGTGAGCCTGGTCGAGCTGGACACCGAGGGCGTGGGGGAGAACGACGGCGGGCACGTCGTCGAGGAGGTCCTGGCCCTGCCCGCGCGGCGGCGCCCGGACGCCCTGATCGCGGTCACCGACATGCTCGGGGCCTCCGTCGTCGAGGCCCTCCAGGGCGCGGGGCTGTCGGTGCCCGGGGACATCGCGGTCATGGGCTGCGACCACGACGCGCGCGCCTGGGGCGGGGCGGTCCCGCTGACGACGGTGCGGATGGAGGGCGAGCAGATGGGCGCGGCGGCCGTGCGGCTGCTCGCCGACGAGGTCGCCGAGGGCGTCGACCACGTGCACCGCCGGGTGGTGGTGCAGCCCTCGCTGCTGGTGCGCGAGAGCAGCGCCGGCCGCGTCCCGCGCTGAACCCGTCGGACCCCTCCCGGGGTTGACGTGCCGGGTGGCAGCTCGTACTTTTTCGTCAGCAACGTAATGAAGCGTCTCACTCAATCGCACCGCCCCACCCGTGACCGTCTCGACGAGGAGACCCCCGTGGCCCACCGCACCCGCCGCACGCCCCGCACCCTCCGGGCCCTGGCCGCCCTCAGCCTGACCCCCCTCGTGCTGACCGCCTGCAGCGCGGGCAGCCTCGGGTCTTCCGACGACGGCGGTGACAGCGGCGCCACCACGATCTCCTTCCTCGTCGACAACGCCCCGCAGACCGTCTCCACCGCCGAGGCCCTCGCCGAAGCCTTCAACGGCTCCCAGTCCGAGGTCCGCGTCGAGGTCGAGACCCGCCCCCAGGGCGGCGAGGGCGACAACCTCGTCAAGACCCGCCTCCAGACCGGCAGCATGGACGACGTCTTCGCCTACAACTCCGGGTCGCTCTTCCAGCAGCTCGCCCCCGCCACGACCCTCACCCCGCTGACCGGGGAGAGCTTCCTCGACGCCGTCGACGACAGCTTCGACCCCCAGGTCAGCGTCGGCGACGACGTGTACGGCGTGCCGCTGGGCACCGCCTTCGGCGGCGGCGTCCTCTACAACCGCGCCGTGTACCAGCAGCTCGGGCTCCAGGTGCCGAAGACGTGGGCGGAGTTCACCGCCAACAACGAGAAGATCAAGGCCGCCGGCATCGCCCCGGTCATCCAGACCTACGGCGAGACGTGGACCTCCCAGCTCCTCGTCCTCGGCGACTTCCACAACGTCGCCGCGGCCAACCCGTCCTTCGCCGAGGACTACACCGCCGGGAAGGCCAAGTACGCCACCGACCCGGCGGCCATCAAGGGGTTCGAGCACACCCAGGAGATCCACGACAAGGGGTTCGCGAACTCCGACTACGCCTCGGCCAAGGTCGAGGACGGCATCCGCACCCTCGCCGCCGGTGAAGGCGCCCACTACCCCCTGCTGTCCACGAACGTCGCCACCATCCTCAGCGTCGCCCCCGAGAAGATCGGTGACATCGGGTTCTTCGCCCTCCCCGGCGACGACGCCGCCACCAACGGCCTCACCGCGTGGTTCCCCGGCGGGGTCTACGTCCCGAAGTCGACGACCGGGGAGAAGCTCGACGCGGCCAAGCAGTTCCTCACCTACCTGACCACCGCGGACGCCTGCGACATCCAGTCCACCCAGAGCATCCCCACCGGCCCCTACCTCGTCGACGGTTGCGACCTGCCCGCCGACGTCCCGCAGATCACCAAGGACGTCAGCGCCTACTTCGACTCCGGCGCGCAGTCCCCGGCGCTGGAGTACGTCTCGCCCATCAAGGGCCCGGCGCTGGAGCAGATCCTCGTCGAGGTCGGATCCGGCATCCGCTCCGCCCAGGACGGCGCCGCCCTCTACGACCAGGACGTCCAGAAGCAGGCCCAGCAGCTCGGCCTCGAAGGCTGGTGACCGAGGCCCGACCCGTCAGGAAGGTGAACACCGTGGCCGCCACGACGTCCGCACCCCCCACCCGGGCCTCGACCCCACCCGCCCGCCGTCGCGGTCGCAGCCCCTACCCGGGATGGTTCTACCTGCCCGCCGCGATCGTCTACGGGGTGCTGTTCCTCGTCCCGACCCTGCTGTCGCTGTACTTCAGCATGACGCGCTGGACGATCTTCACCTCGGAGTTCACCGGCTTCGACAACTTCGTCCAGTTCTTCTCCGAGCCGGCCCTCACCAAGGGCTTCGTCAACACCTTCGTCTACGCCGCGATCACCTCCGGCGCCAAGGTCGTCCTCGGTCTGGCCCTGGGCATGCTGCTGACCTCCCAGATCGTCGGGCGCGGGTTCCTGCGCGCCGTCGTGTTCTTCCCCGTCCTGGTCTCCAGCGTCGGGGTCGGCATCACCTTCCAGGTCCTGATGAACCCCTCCAAGGGTGCCATCAACGCCGCGCTCGGGGTCATCGGCATCGATGGCCCCGGCTGGCTCACCGACCCGTCCCTGGCGTTGTTCTCCGTCGCGATGGTCGACGTCTGGAAGGGCGTCGGCCTGGCCACCCTCATCTACATGGCCGGGATCGTCTCCATCCCCAAGGAGTACTACGAGGCGGCCAAGGTCGACGGCGCCGGCTCCTGGACGCTGTTCCGCAACGTCGTGTTCCCGCTGTCCTGGCCGGCGACGTCCACCGTCGTCACCCTGTCCCTCATCGGGGGCCTGCGGTCCTTCGACCTGATCTGGGCCATGACCAAGGGTGGACCCGGGTTCACGTCCGACGTCATCGCCTCGGTGATCTACAAGCAGTACCAGGCCGGGTTCTACGGCCTGTCCACCGCCGGCAACGTCATCCTCTTCGTCGCGGTCATCGCCGTCGTCCTGCCGCTGACCCGGCTGCTGGCCCGCAAGGAGGTCGAACTGTGAGCGCCACCGTCCAGTCCCGCCCGGACGCGGGGGCGGCCCCGGCGCGCCGCGGCGGCGGCCGCGTCGGCGGCCCGCGCGCCTCCCTGTACCGCTACGGCGTCGGGGGCCTGGCCATCGCCGTCAGCCTCGTCGTGTTCGTCGTCCCCTTCGCGTTCATCGTGCTCGTCGCGGCGATGGACGCCCGGCAGGCCGGGGAGTTCCGCTTCGCCTGGCCCCGCGAACCGCAGGTGTGGCAGAACCTCGTCGAGGTCGTGCAGACCCGCGACTACCTGCTGGTCATCGCGTTCATCAACTCCATCGTCCTGACCGTGGCCAGCGTCACGATCATGGTCGTGCTGGGGGCGATGGTCGCGTTCGTCCTGCAGCGCCGGAAGTCCCGGGTGACCGCCCTGGTGAACTTCCTCGTCCTGGCCGGGCTCGTCATGCCGCCCGCGGTGGTCCCGACCATCTGGGTCCTGCAGCGCCTGGGGATGTTCGGCACCATGCCCGGGCTGATCCTCGTCGAGGTCGCCTTCGGCCTGTCGTTCACGATCCTGCTGTTCCGGGCGTTCATCTCCACCATCCCCCGCGAGCTCGACGAGGCCGCGGTCCTGGACGGCGCCGGGCCGCTGCGGCTGTTCTTCCGCATCGTCCTGCCGCTGCTGCGCCCGGTGCTGGTGACGGTGGTGCTGGTGCAGTCGGTGACGGTGTTCAACGACTTCCAGACCCCGCTGTACTTCCTGCCCGGCGACGCCGGGGCCACCGTCCAGCTGACGCTGTTCAACTTCCAGAGCCAGACCACGTCCAGCTACAACCTGCTGTTCATGGACATCCTGCTCATCACGATCCCGCCGCTGGTGCTGTACCTGTTCTTCAACCGCCAGATCGTCGCCGGCATGACCTCCGGCGCCGTCAAGGGCTGACCCCGAACCCCGTGAACGGACCCCCCGTGCCCCACCGCCCCGACGTCACCCTCACCGACCTGCGCGCCGAGCACGGCCGGCCCGCGCTCGGCCTGGGTACCGCCCGCCCGCGCCTGTCCTGGATCGCCCGCCCCACCGGCACGACCCCGTCCGCGTGGCGGCAGACCGACCACGAGGTGCGCGTCACCGCCCTGCCCGCCGTCCCCGGCGCGGCACCGCGCGCGTGGACCAGCGGGCGCACCGGCTCCGGCGACAGCGTCCTCGTGCCCTGGCCGGCGCCCGACCTCGCCTCCCGCGAACGGGTCCGCGTCGAGGTCCGCGCCTGGAGCGCCGACCACCCCGACCCCACCGCGTGGAGCGCCCCGCTGGAGGTCGAGACCGGGCTGCTGCACCCCGGCGACTGGGCCGCCGTCCCCGTCGGCCCGGACTGGGAGGAGGAACCCGGCACCGACCACCGCCCCGCCCTGCTGCGCCGGGAGTTCCACCTGCCCGGCCCCGTCGCCCGCGCCCGCCTGCACGTCACCGCGCACGGCGTCCACGAGGTCGAGGTCAACGGCGCCCGCGTCGGCGACGAGGTCCTCGCGCCGGGCTGGACGAGCTACCACCACCGGCTGCGGCACCGCACCCACGACGTCACCGCGCAGCTGCGCGAAGGGGCGAACGCCCTCGGGGCGTGGCTGGCCGACGGCTGGTACCGGGGCCGGTACGGCACCCACGGCGGGAACCACGACCTGTACGGCACCCGCACCGCGCTGATCGCCCAGCTGGAGGTCGACCTGGCCGACGGCCGGCGCGTCGTCGTCACCACCCACCCCGGCGACGGGGCCGACGGGGGCGCGTGGCGCGCCGCGCACGGCCCGATCACCGCCGCCAGCCTCTACGACGGGGAGGAGTTCGACGCCCGGCTGGCCGTCCCGGGGTTCTCCGCTCCCGGGTTCGACGACTCCGCGTGGGCCGGGGTGCGCGGGTACCAGCGGGACCCGGCGACCCTGGTGGCCGCGCAGGGCCCGCCGGTGCGCTGCACCCGGGAACTGCGGCCGGTGACGGCCCTCACCACCCCCTCGGGCGCGACGGTCCTGGACTTCGGGCAGAACCTCGCCGGGCGGGTGCGGATCCGCGTCCGCGGGAACGCCGGGGACCGCGTGACGCTGCGCCACGCCGAGGTCCTCCAGGACGGGGAGCTGTGCACCCGGCCGTTGCAGCGCGCCCGCGCCACCGACACCTACGTCCTGGCCGGGGACCCGGCCGGGGAGGAGTGGGAACCCCGGTTCACGATGCACGGGTTCCGCTACGTCGAGGTCACCGGCTGGCCCGGGCGGCTGGGCGAGGGTGACGTCGTCGCGCGCGTCCTGCACTCCGACCTGGACCGCACCGGCTGGTTCAGCTGCTCCGACGAGCGGCTGAACCGGCTGCACGAGAACGTCGTGTGGTCCATGCGCTCGAACTTCGTCGACGTGCCCACCGACTGCCCCCAGCGCGACGAGCGCCTCGGCTGGACCGGCGACGTGCAGGTGTTCGGCCCCACCGCCGCCTTCCTCTACGACGTCGGGGGTTTCCTGGCGAGCTGGCTGGCCGACGTGGCCTGCGAGCAGCTGCCCGACGGCACCGTCCCCTGGTACGTGCCGATGATCCCCGCGGAGTTCTGGGACCCCCCGCGGCCCGGCGCGCTGTGGGGCGACGTCGCGGTCCTGCTGCCCGCGGTGCTGCACGAGCGGCTCGGTGACACCGGCGTCCTGCGCCGCCAGTACGCCTCCGCCCGCGCCTGGGTGGACCTCGTCGAGCGCCTCGCCGGCCCGACCCGGCTGTGGGACACCGGGGTGCAGCTCGGCGACTGGCTCGACCCGGCGGCCCACCCCGAACGCCCCGGCGACGGCCGCACCGACAAGTACCTCGTGGCGACCGCCTACTTCGCGCACTCGGCCCGCACCCTGGCCCGGATCGCCGGAGTGCTGGGGGAGGAGGCCGACGCGGCCCGCTACGACCGGCTGGCGGCCGAGGTCCGCGAGGCGTTCACCCGCGAGCACGTCCGCGCCGACGGCCGGCTGTCCAGCGACGCGCAGACCGCCTACGCCCTCGCCCTCGCGTTCGACCTGCTGGACGAGCCGCGGCGCGAGGCCGCCGGTCGGCGCCTGGCCGAGCTCGTCGCGCAGGACGGCAACCGCGTCGCCACCGGTTTCGCCGGGGTGAACGTCGTCACCGACGCCCTCACCCGCACCGGCCACGACGCCACCGCCCACGCGCTGCTCACCGAGACCGGCTGCCCGTCCTGGCTGTACCAGGTGTCGATGGGCGCGACGACGACGTGGGAGCGGTGGGACTCGCTGCTGCCCGACGGCACCGTGAACCCCGGGCACATGACGAGCTTCAACCACTACGCGCTCGGGTCGATCGCGGACTGGGTGCACCGCACCGTCGCCGGGCTCGCCCCGGCCGCCCCCGGGTACCGGCGGCTGCTGGTGCGGCCCCGCCCCGGCGCGGACCTCACCGCCGCCTCGGCCCGCCACGAGACCCCCTACGGGCCGGCCTCGGTCGCCTGGCACCGCCGCGACGGTGAACTCGTCGTCGACGTCGACGTCCCGCTGGGCGTCACCGCCACGGTCGACCTGCCCGGCCGCCCCGCCGTCGAGACCGGCGCCGGGCACCACCGCTTCGCCGTCCCGGACACGGCCGCCGCCCCGCCCGCCACCGGCGCCCCCAGCGCGCTGCAGCCGGCCTGAACCCCCACGCACGGAGGAACCCATGCCCACCTGGCAGGCCACGATGATCGCCGCGGACGGCGACGCCGACCGCGACGGAGCCCCGCTGCTGCGGCGGCGCTTCACCCTCGACGACGGCCACGGGGAGGTCGCCCGCGCCGTCCTGCACGTCACCGCCCAGGGCGTCGTCGAGACGTTCCTCGACGGGGAGGCCGTCTCCGGCGACGTCCTCAGCCCGGGGTGGAGCAGCTTCGAGTGGCGGCTGCGCTACCGCACCCACGACGTCACCGCGTCCCTGAGCACGGGGTCCGAGCACGTCCTGGGCCTGGCCCTGGGCAACGGGTGGTTCCGCGGCCGGCTCGGCTGGAACGGCGGCCGCGCGTACTACGGCGAGGACCTGGGGGGTTTCGCGCAGCTGGAGGTGACGTTCGCCGACGGGCACGTCCAGACCCTCGTCACCGACGGGTCCTGGGAGTCGCACGCCTCGGCGGTCACCGCGAACGACCTCTACGACGGGCAGGACGTCGACGCCCGCCTCCTCGACCCCGCCTGGGCGACCACCGCCGGCACCGGCGACGGGTGGGGCGGGGTGCGGGCGCTGGAGTTCGACACCGCGCTGCTCACCGAGCACGTCGGGCCCCCGGTGCGCCGCCAGGAGGTCCTGCCCGCGCAGCGGGTGTGGACGTCCCCGTCGGGCCGGACGCTGGTGGACTTCGGGCAGAACCTCGTCGGCTGGTTGCGGTTCACCGTGCGCGGCGAAGCCGGGCAGGTCGTCACCCTGCGCCACGCCGAGGTGCTGGAGGACGGGGAGCTGGGCGTCCGCCCGCTGCGCACCGCGAAGGCCACCGACACGTTCACCCTCTCCGGCGGCGACGACGTCTTCGAGCCCACGTTCACGTTCCACGGGTTCCGCTACGCCGAGGTCGACGGGTGGCCCGGGGAACTGCGCGAGCAGGACCTCGAAGCCGTCGTCGTGCACTCCGAGCTCGAACGCACCGGCGAGTTCGAGTGCTCCGACGAGATGCTGAACCAGCTGCACCGCAACGTCGTGTGGGGCACGAAGGGGAACTTCCTCGACGTCCCCACCGACTGCCCGCAGCGCGACGAGCGGCTCGGCTGGACCGGTGACCTCGCCGTGTTCGCCCCCACCGCGGCGTACCTGTACGACGTGGAGGACTTCCTGCGCGACTGGATGCGCGACCTGGCCGCCGAGCAGGCCGCCCGCGACGGCCTCGTCGCGTTCGTCGTCCCCGACGTCCTGAAGCACGTCCCGCCCATCGGGGCGTTCCCCGACCCCGACAGCACCGCCGTCTGGTCCGACGTCGCGGTGTGGCTGCCGTGGGCGTTGTGGGAGGCGTACGGCCGGCGGGAACTGCTCGCCGAGCACTACCCGGCGATGACCGCCCACGTCGAACGGGTCCTGACCCTGCTGTCCCCGCAGGGGCTGTGGGACACCGTGTTCCAGTTCGGCGACTGGCTCGACCCCGACGCCCCGCCGGAGCGCCCCGCCGACGCCAAGGCCGACAAGGGCGTCGTCGCGACCGCCTGCCTGTTCCGCTCGCTGCGCACCGTCGCCGACGCCGCCCGCGTCCTGGGGCACCCGGGCGACGCCGAACGGTTCGACGCCGCCGCCGCGCGGGTCCGCACGGCGTTCCTGGAGCACTACGTCGACGAGCAGGGCCTCGTGCTGTCCGACTGCGCCACCGCGTACGCCCTGGCGATCGAGTTCGGGCTCCTGACCGGGGCGCAGCGGGAGTGGGCCGGGCAGCGCCTGGCCGAGATCGTGGAGAAGGCCGGGTACCGCGTCTCCACCGGTTTCGCCGGGACCCCGTACGTCACCGGGGCGCTGTCCGGCACCGGTCACCTCGACGCGGCCTACCGGCTGCTCACCGAGCGGGAGTGCCCGTCGTGGCTGTACCCGGTGACGATGGGCGCCACGACGGTCTGGGAGCGGTGGGACTCCATGCTGCCCGACGGATCCATCAACCCCGGGGAGATGACGAGCTTCAACCACTACGCCCTGGGTGCGGTCGCGGACTGGATGCACCGGGTCGTGGCGGGACTGTCCCCGCTGGAACCGGGCTACCGCCGGTCCCTGGTCGCCCCGCAGCCCGGCGGTGGCCTCACCTGGGCGCGCGGGTCCCTGCGGACCCCGCACGGGAACCTCGCGGTGCGCTGGGAACGGGGCGACGCGGGCCTGGTCGTCGACGTGGAGGTCCCCGCGGGGACGACCGCCGTGCTGCGCCTGCCCGGTGAGGCCGACCGGGAATTGCCGGCCGGCACCCACCGGGTCACGGCGGCGGTCACCGCGTCCTGACCGCTCCCGGGCCCGCGCGGGTCAGGTCTCGTACCAGGGGGACAGGACCGCGCGGGCCAGGGTGTGCCCGGACATCGTGAACCCCAGGAACGCCGGCGTCGCCCCGCGCCCCACCCCGACCCGCTCCACGTCGAGGGCGTGCACGGCGATCCAGTACGTGTGCCGCCCGTGGCCCGCCGGGGGGGCCGCACCCAGGTAGCGGGCCAGGCCCGCGTCGTTGGCGAGCTGCCACGCCCCGTCCGGCAACCCCGCGCCGTCCTCGCCCCCGGCACCGGCCGGCAGCGAGGTCGTCGTCACGGGGACGTCGACGAGCGCCCAGTGCCAGAACCCGCTGCCGGTGGGGGCGGAGGGGTCGTGGACGGTGACGGCGAAGCTGCGCGTGCCCGCCGGGAACCCCGACCAGGACAGCTGCGGGCTGGTGTCGGTGCCGCCGGCGCCGAAGATGCCGGAGACCTGCGCGAGCGGGAGCCGGGCGCCGTCGGCGACGTCGGCGCTGGTGAGGGTGAACGCCGGGACGTCGGCGATCGCGGTGTAGGGGTCCGGGGAACCGGTGGTGCCGGGCACGTGTCCTCCTGGTGGTGGGTTCAGCGGGCGGTGGGGACCAGGACCATCCGGAAGCGGGCCAGGCCCGCCACCATCCGGTCGTAGGCGGCAGGAGCGTCTTCGAGGGGGACCTCCTCGACGTGGGCGCGGACGCCGGTGAGCTGCGCGAAGGCGAGGGTGTCCTCGACGTCGGTGGCGATCCCGGACGGGTGCCCGACGACGCTGCGGGAGGGGGCGATCAACTGCAGCGGGCTCACCGGCATGGGGTCCGGCTCGACGCCGATGACGAGCAGTTCCCCGCCGTCGCCGAGGCCGTCGAGGGCCTGCACCATCGCCGCGGAACTGGCGGCCGTGGCCAGTGCCGCCCGGGGCCGGCCGAGCGCGCGCAGCGCCGCGGGGACGTCCTCGGCGGTGGAGTCGACGTAGTGGTGGGTGCCGAGCCGGTGGGCCAGGGCGCGCTTGCCCTCGCCGCGGGCGACGGTGACCACGCGCATCCCCATCGCGGCGGCGAACTGCACCCCCAGGTGCCCCAGCCCGCCGAGCCCGACGACGGCCACGGTGTCCCCGGCGCGCAGACCGCTGCGGCGCAGCGCGTTGTAGACGGTGACCCCGGCGCAGGCCAGCGGCGCGGCCTCCACGGCGGTGAGCCCGTCGGGGACCCGGGCGAGGGCGTTCGCGGGGACGAGCAGCGCCTCGGCGTACCCGCCGGGGTAGGCGACGCCGGGGATCTGCGTGTTCTCGCAGTGGATGAAGCTCCCGCGCCGGCACGGGTCGCACCAGCCGCAGTGCCCGCCGTACCAGCCGATCGCGACGCGGTCCCCGACCCGCCAGGGCCGCACCCCCTCCCCGACGGCGTCGACCCGGCCGGCGATCTCGTGACCGGGCACGACGGGGAAGATCGAGGGGCCGAAGGCGCCGCCGAGGACCTTGGAGTCGGTGTGGCAGACGCCGCTGGCCTCCACGCTCACCCGGACGTGACCGGGCAGGGGGTCGGGGACCTCGCGGTCGACGAGGCGCAGCGGGGCGCCGGGGCTGTCGGACACGACGGACCGGACGGCGGTTCGGGTGGTCACGGGGAACTCCTGGTCTCTGGTTCGGGGGTCTCAGGCGAGCCGGTCGAGGGCGTCCAGGACCGCGGGGTCCAGGTCGAGGCCGTCGGCGGCGAGGTTCTGCGCGAGGTGGTCGGTGGACGACGTGCCCGGGATGGGCAGGACGGCGGGGGAGCGGTGCAGCAGCCACGCCAGCGCCAGCTGCGCCGGCGACGCCCCCGTCGAGGCGGCCAGCCGCGCCAGCGGGCCGTCCGGGTCGGCGAGCCGCCCGGTCGCCAGCGGGAACCACGGGATGAACCCGACCCCGCGCGCCGCGACGTGGCGCAGCAGCGGTTCGGCGGACCGCTCGGCGAGGTTGTACAGGTTCTGCACCGTGGCGATCGGGGTGAGGGCCGCGGCCGCCTCGAACTGCCCGACCGTCACCTCCGACAGCCCCAGGTGGCGGACCTCCCCCGCGTCGCGCAGTTCCGCCAGCGCCCCGATCTGGTCGGCCAGCGGGACGCGCGGGTCCACGCGGTGCAGCTGGAGCAGGTCGATCCGCTCCACCCCGAGGCGGCGCAGGCTGCCCTCGACGGCGGCCCGCAGGTGCTCGGGACGCCCGTCGGGGACCCACCGCCCCGGGCCCGGCCGGGTGAAACCCACCTTGGTGGCGACGACGATCCCGTCGTAGGGGTGCAGGGCCTCGCGCAGCAGGTCCTCGGCGACACCGGGCCCGTAGGAGTCGGCGGTGTCGAACAGGTCGACGCCGGAGTCGGCGGCGCGGCGCAGCACGGCCAGCGCCGCGGCGCGGTCGCGCGGCGGACCCCATACGCCCGGGCCGGGCAGCTGCATCGTGCCGTAGCCGAGGCGGCGGACGGTCAGGTCGCCGCCGATCGTGAACGTCGCGGCGGGACGGACGGGGGTCCCGGGGTCGATGGTGGTCACGGGTTCCTCCGGTGAGGTCGAGGGGTGGGGGCGGTGAGCGTGGCGGCGGCGGCGAGCAGGGCCAGGACGACGACGGCCACCGCGTACTCGCGGGTCGTGGGCAGCAACCCGCCGCCGTGGACGGTGAGGAAACCGGCCAGGACCGCGGGCAGCCCCAGGCCCAGGTACGCCGCCACGTACAGCGAGGACAGCGCGCCCGCCCGCTGGTGCGGCCGGGCGCGGGGGACGACGGTGCGGATCCCGCCCTGGAAACCCGCACCGAACCCGACGCCGGCGACGGCGGTGCCGGTGAAGAACAGGACCCGCGCCGCAGCCGGTGGCCCGGCCGACAACGCGACCACGGTGAGGGCCATGCCCGCGGTCAGGGCGGCGGCCGCGACGAGCACGCACGTCCGCGCCGTGGTCGTGCGCAGCAGCAGCACGCACACCGCCGCCACGGCGGTCTGGAGGAACAGCGTCGCCGACCCGGCGACCGGTGAACCCCAGCCGAACGCGGTCCGCACCACGGCCGGGGCCAGGGAACCGTAGAAGCCGGCCAGCGCCCACACCGCGAACACGATCGGGGCGCCCGCGGCGAACGCGCCGCGCAGTCCGGCCGGTACCGCGACCTGCGGGACCAGCGACCGCCGCGCGTCGCGGAACCGGCCGGGACGCAGCGGCACCGTCTCGGTGGTGCGGAGCACCGCGACGAGCTGGGCGGCGTAGACGGCCAGCAGGACCAGGTACACCAGGTGCGTCGGCCAGGGCAGGAACCCGACCACGACCGCTGCCAGCAGCGCGCCCGCGGCCGTCCCCACCGGCGGCGCGACCGAGTTCGCGACGGCCCCGCGGCGCGGGTCCACGTCCAGCGCCAGGCCACCCGCGGCGCCCACCGCGGCGCCGGTCGACAGGCCCTGGAGGACCCGTCCGGCCAGCAGCCCCGGAACTCCCTGCGCGGTGGCCAGGACGACCATCGCCACGACCTGCACCGCGAGCGCACCGGCCAGCACGGGCCGGCGGCCCAGGTGGTCGGACAGGCGCCCCAGCACCAGGAGGGAGGCGAGGACGGCGAGCGCGTAGACGCCGAACACGACCGTCGTGGTGGTCGCGGAGAAACCCCAGTGCTGCGCGTACGTCCCGTACAGCGGGGTGGGGGCGCTGGAGGACGCGAGGACGCTGACGGTGACCGAGGCCGCCGGCAGCGGCGAGGACCGGGCGGACACGGTCAGGCCGGGACCGGGCCGGTCTCGACGCGGACGTCGTCGAGGTCGATCGAGACGATCACCGGGTCGGTGACGGGGTTCCCGTCGGGGTCGCGGACGAAGACCCGGCGGCGGGTCGCCAGCACGAGGCCGCCGTGCTCCTCGAAACCGTCCGCGAGGTGGACGCTGGGGGAACCGCCGGCGATGTCGACGTCGTAGTCGCGGCGGCGCAGCAGGCCCTCGGCGTCGACGTGGACGGTCTGCACGGGGGAGTGGGTCGCGATCGACGCCGGGTAGGTCACCCGCAGCCGGGTGAACGTCTCCCCGCCCTCGGTCCAGGTTCCGTGCTCCTCGGTCCGCACGCCGGGCAGGGTCAGCGACCAGGGTTCGGTGAGGTACGTCCACATCGCGTACCCGGAGAAGTAGGCCAGCTGCGCCGGGGTCCACGGGGTCTCCAGGACGTGACCGGTGAAGGAGGCGCGCGGGTCCTCCAGCTCCTCGACGGTCTCGTCCTCGTCGTCGTCGGTCTCCAGGACGACGCGGTCGGGGGTGGTGGTGCTGCGCAGTCCCTGCGGGCCGAACGGCGCCTGCGTCGTCCACTCCTCCTGCACGCGGACGGTGGTGCGGGCGTCGTCGAGCAGGCCGCGCACGCCCTTCACGTCCCACAGCACCCCGCCGAAGCGGTGGTGCACGGACACGGTCCGCGCGCGGCGCCAGTTCTCGGCGCCGCCGTGGGCCGCGAGCAGCCGGTCCAGGGTGCTGGCCACGATCGTTCCTTCCGTCCGGGGTGGGGTTCACCCGGGACGTTAGGGACGGCGGGGGCCCGCAGGCATCGGTAGGACGACCAGTCCCGGCGGGTCCGCGGCCGGTGGGTTCAGCCGGCGAGGTGGGGCCCGAGGGCCCCGGCGAGCTGGGAGCGCCGCGTCACCTGGAGCTTGGCGAAGGCGTGCGACAGGTGCGACCCCACCGTCCGGTGCGACAGGTACACCTGGTCGGCGATCTCCTTGTTCGACAGCCCCTGCGCGGCCAGGCGCACCACCAGCAGTTCCTGCGGGGTCAGCGAGCGCACCGCCTCCTCCTGCCCCCCGGCGGGCACCACGACGGCCGCACCGGCGGCCCGCAGCTCCTGCCGGGCGCGGTCGGCCAGCGGCAGGACACCGTGCGCCTCGAAACCGCGCAACGCGGCGGACAGCTGCTCGCGCGCCTCGGTGATGCGGCGGCCCCGGCGCAGCCACTCCCCGTGGTGCAGCTGGGTGCGGGCCAGGTCGAAGCCGGCCCCGGCCCCCGCCCGGTGGCCGAGCTCCAGCGCGGCCTCGTAGTGCCCACCGGCGTCGTCGTCGCGGGCGGCGAGGGCCCGGGAACGTTCCACCAGCAGTGCCAGGTGCGCCGACCCGGCCGTCGCGGCGACGGTGGAGGCGGTGCGGGCCCACTCCTCGACCAGTTCGGGGTGGCCTGTGCGGGCTGCGGGTTCGGCCAGGTCGGCGCCGGCCCACAGCGCGACGGGCCCGTTGACCGTGGTCCGGGCCAGGTCGGCCAGCGCGTCGGCGTGCCGGCCGTCCAGGAGAGCGACGACGCCCGCCGCCCACGCCGTGCTCGCCGCGACCCGCGCGAAACCGGCCGCTCCCGGCTGGGCGCGGGCGTCGTCCAGGGCGCGCCGGGCGCGGTCCCGTTCCCCGCGCCAGGCCCGCGCCCGCGCGGTCACCGTCGCGGCCATCGCCGCCACGACCGGCAGGTCGAGGTCCAGGCCCAGCCGGTACGCCTGCTCGGCGTCGGTGAGGGCTCCAGTGAGGTCGCCCAGCCCGGCGCGCGGGGTGGACCGCCCGCACAGGGCGACGACCTCGTCGCTGGTGCGGGCGGTGGCGTGGTGCAGGTCCACGCCCGTCGTCCAGCACAGCTCCGCCGTGGCGAGGTCCCCGGCCTCCTCGGCGGAGAACGCCAGCGCGTTGAGCAGGAGGCCGTCGACGTCGGGCGCCTCGGCGCGGAAGCGGTCCACGACGTCGCGGTCCAGGCGGGTGCCGGGGACCACCAGCGCCAGCCCGACGTCGCGCAGCGCGCTGCCCGGCAGCGGCGGGGCGTCCCGCAGCGCGGCGTGGACGGCCGCCCGCACCGGCGGCGGTTCCTGCAGGACGTGGCAGCGCGTCGCCGCCCACACCAGCACCTCCAGCCGGTCCCGGGCGTCGGGTTCACCGGCGGCCAGGGCCACCAGCTCGGAGGTGCTGCGGCCGCGGTGGTCGGCGGTCATGCCGAGGACCCAGTCGGTGCGCGCCGCCCGGCGGACCGTCCCGCGCAGGGCCGGGGAGGTCACCGCCCGGGCCTCGGCGAGCAGGGCGCCGGCCTGCACCGACTCCCCGGCGCGGCGGGCGGCCTCCGCGGCGGCGGTGAGGTGGCGCGCGCGGGCGTCGCGGTCGGGGGTGAGCGCCGCGGCCCGCCGCCAGGCGGCGGCGGCCTCGGCCCCCGCCCCCTGCCGGGCCGCGGTCTGCGCGACCGCGGCCAGCTCGGCCGCCGCCCCGGGGTCCCAGCCGACCGCCGCGGAGGCCCGGTGCATCGCCCGGCGCGCCGGGTGGCGGGTCACCGCGGCCAGGGCGCCGTGGGCGGCCGTCCGCTCGACGGTGCCGGCCGCGTCGTACAGCGCCGACCCCACCAGCGGGTGCCGGAACTCGAAGCGGTCGCCGGTACCGCGCACCAGCCGGGCGCGTTCGGCGGGGTCGAGGTCGCGCGCGGACAGCCCGAGGCCGCCGAGCGCCTCGAACACCTCCTGCCGGGAGGCGTCCTCGCCGGCGGCCACGACGAGCAGCGCGCGCCGGGTGGGCTCGGGCAGTTCCTCGACCTCCTCCAGGAACGTCTCCTCCAGCCGCCGGCTCATCGGGATCCGCGCCCCTCCGCCCCGGTCGGTCCGGGCGTGCGCGGTCGCCAGCTCGGTCAGGGCCAGCGGGTTGCCCAGCGCCTCGCGCAGCACCACGCGGCGCCGCTGGACCGGCAGGCCGGGGGTGCGGGTGTCGACGAGGGTCGCGGCGTCGGCCGCACCCAGCGGTTCCAGCGCCAGGACCTCCGGGAAGGAGCGCCCCGCGTCGTGACCGGGACCGCCGCGGCTGGTGGCGAGCAGCAGGACCGGCAGGTCCCGCAGGCGCTGCGGCAGGAACGTCAGCACCTCCGCCGTCGAGCGGTCCAGCCAGTGCAGGTCCTCCACGAGGAGCAGCAGCGGGCCGTCCTGGGCGGCTTCCTCCAGCAGCCCGAGGGCGGCCAGCGACAGCAGCAACCGGTCCGGGGCCGTCCCCTCCGCGGCGCCGAACACCACGCGCAGGGCCTCGCGCTGGCGCGGGGGCAGGGCGTCGAGGCGGTCCAGCACCGGGTGCAGCAGCTCGTGCAGACCGGCGAACCCCGTCCCGGCGCCGCGCACGCCGCGGCAGCGCAGGACGCGGGTCCCGGCCGCGGCGGCCTCGGCCGTCAGCGCTTCGACGAGGGCTGTCTTGCCGATCCCGGCCTCGCCCTCGACGAGGACGCCGGACCCGTGGCCGCCGCGGGACCGGGCCAGCAGCTCCCGCAGCCGGGTGGTCTCCTCGTCGCGGCCGATCAGGCCGGTGTCGGGGTGGGCGGGCACCCCCGGATCGTAGGTCGGTGCGGGGGCGGGTCAGTCCGCGAGCAGGCGCCGCACGGCGTCGACGACGACCTCGCGGCGGTGCCGTGCGGTGGCGCCGGCGCGCAGGTCGTCGAACTCGGGGACGGCGGTGTGCCAGAGGGTGGAGACCTGCAGGACGAGGCCGAGCAGTTCCTCGGCGGACCAGCGGTCGGGCAGGCGCCCGTCGGCCTGGGCGGTGGCGATGGCGGCGACCTTGGCGCGGTTGGACTCCTGCACGGACCGCACGAGGGGGCCGGTGGGCCCGGTGCCGTCGCCGCCGGTCCGTTCGAGCCGGTGCCAGGCGGCGATGCGCTGCACCTCGGGGCGGGCGGTGTAGGAGTCGTGCAGGCGGCCGGCGTAGCCGGGCAGGTCGTCGACGTCGATCGGGACGTCGGTGGTGGTGCGGGCGACGATGGCGTCGAAGACGGCGGTGAACAGGCCGTCCTTGCTGCCGAAGTAGTGGTAGATCTGCGCCTTGTTCGACCCGGCCGCCGCGGCGATCCGGTCGACCCGGGCCCCGGCCAGGCCGCGGGCGGAGAACTCCGCCGTGGCCGCCTCGAGCAGTCGTCTCCTCGTTGCCTCCGCGTCCCCCGCCACGGGCCGAGCATAGCGACTAACCGTTTGGTTGACGTCGTGCTCGGCTCGGCGTACGGTCCCTGTAGTCAACCAAACGGTTAGTCAGAAGGAGTGGAACCGTGACCCAGGTCTTCCTCGTCACCGGCGCCTCCCGCGGCCTCGGCCGCGAGATCGTCACCGCCGCCGCCACCGCCGGGCACCGCGTCCTCGCCACCGCCCGCCGCCCCGAGACCCTCGACGACCTCGTCGCCGCCCACCCCGACGGGCGGGTCCGAGCCCTCGCCCTCGACGTCACCGACGCCGCCGCCGCCGACCGCGCCGTCGCCACCGCCGTCGAGACGTTCGGCCGCCTCGACGTCCTCGTCAACAACGCCGGCTACGCCGACCTCGGCACCGTCGAGGACACCCCCGCCGACGCCTTCCGCGCCCAGGTCGAGACCAACTTCTTCGGCGTCGTCACCCTCACCCGCGCCGCGCTGCCCGTCATGCGCCGCCAGGGCGGTGGGCACGTCGTCCAGGTCTCCTCCGGCGGCGGGCGCCTGGCCACCCCCGGCCTGTCCGCCTACCAGTCCGCCAAGTGGGCCGTCGGCGGGTTCTCCGAGGTCCTCGCCGCCGAGACCACCGACCTCGGGATCAAGGTCACCGTGCTGGAACCCGGTGGGATGCAGACCGACTGGGCCGGTTCCTCCATGGGCGACCACCCCGCCGGGGAGGCCTACGAACCCCTCATGGCCAGGATGCGCCGCCTCAACGAGACCCTCGCCGCCGGCGGCTCGGCCAGCGACCCGGCCAAGGTCGCCCAGCTCGTCCTGCGGGTCGCAGCCATGGACGAACCGCCGCTGCGCCTGCTCGTGGGCGCCGACGCCGTCGAGCTCGTCGCCGCTGGCGCGCGCCGCCGGGCCGCCGAGGACGAGCGGTGGCGGGACCTGTCGCTGTCGGTGGCCCGCGAGGACGCCACCGAGCTCGACCTGTCCGTCCTGGGGCACTGAGCCCCACCCCTCACGGCGCCGACCGCGCCAGCGAGGCCAGCCGCGCCAGGCCGTCGGCCGACGGCGTCCCCGGTTCGGCGTGGTGCACCACGACCGTGAGGGAGGCGGCGCCGACCACGGCGAACTTCTCCCGGTGCAGCACCAGGTCCCCCACGACGGGGTGGCGCACGACCCCCGTGGGGGACCCACCGGCCTTGACGTCGTGCCGGGCCCACAGCCGGCGGAACTCCTCGCTCTTCACCGACAGCTCCCCGACGAGCGCCTGGAACCGCGGGTCGTCCTCGTCGGCACCGACATCGGCGCGCAGCTGCGCCACGACGCCGGCGGCGTCCTGCTCCCAGTCGGGGTGGTAGCTGCGTGCCTCCGGGTCGGTGAACAGGGACACGAGCCGGTTCGAGCCGACCAGCAGCGTCGGTTCCAGCGCCGTCGCGAGCCGGTTGGCGGCCAGCACGTCCCGGTAGCGGTCCAGGACGAACGCGGGCACACCGACCTGGTCCAGCAGCGTGCGCACGCCGTCGGGCACGCGCTCGGGACGCCGCGGCGGGGAACCGGCGCGCCGGCGCGGCCGGGCGCGGGACAGCTCCAGGGCGTGCGCGGCGGCCGCGGCGTCCAGCTGCAGCGCCCGGGCGAGGGCCTCGACGACCTGCTCGGAAGGGTGCTGGTCGCGGCCCTGCTCCAGCCGCAGGTAGTACTCGTTGCTGATCCCCGCCAGCAGGGCCACCTCCTCCCGCCGCAACCCGCGGACCCGGCGCCGGCTGCCGGCGGGCAACCCCACGTCCTCGGGCCTGACGAGTTCGCGGCGGGCCCGCAGGAAGTCGGCCAGCGGAGTGCGGGGTTCCACGGTCCGACGCTACCCCGGCGGGACCGGCGGCCGCGGCGCTCACCCTGTCCCCGCCGCTACCAGTGTCCGCAGGGGCTTCACCGGCTGCGCAGTGACCCGGAAAGTGTTGTGCGGCGCCGGTTACCGAGGCCGGCGGACACGAGAGGTTGGAC
The DNA here is from genome assembly GCF_050871975.1 of Kineococcus rugosus. Taxonomy (NCBI): domain Bacteria; kingdom Bacillati; phylum Actinomycetota; class Actinomycetes; order Kineosporiales; family Kineosporiaceae; genus Kineococcus; species Kineococcus rugosus. The sequence continues at coordinate 91,491 of NZ_JBJLSJ010000013.1, forward strand.
GACGATGGCTCGACGCACCTGGTTCATCACCGGCTCCAGCAGGGGTTTCGGCCGGCTGATGACCGAGCAGCTCCTGGAACGCGGGGACCGCGTGGCCGCGACCGCCCGCGACACCGCCGCCCTGGCCGACCTGGTCGAACGCCACGGAGAACGGATCTGGACCGCCCGGCTCGACGTCACCGACCCGGTCCGGATCCGCGAGGTCGTCGCGCAGGCGTTCGCCGACCTCGGGACGATCGACGTGATCGTGAACAACGCCGGGTACGGCCTGTTCGGCGCGGTCGAGGAACTGACCGACGAACTCATCGAGCACCAGCTCGCGACGAACCTCCTCGGCCCGATCCACGTCCTGCGGGCCGCCGTCCCGCACCTGCGGGCCCAGGGCGGCGGCCGCGTGATCCAGCTGTCCACCTACGGCGGGCAGGCGACCAACCCGGGCGCGTCGGTTTACCACGCCGGCAAGTGGGGGGTCGAGGGTTTCATGGAGGCCAACGCCAAGGACCTCGCCCCGTTCGGGATCGGCGTCACGATCGTCGAACCCGGCAGCGCCGCGACCGGTTTCCGCGTCGGCGGCTCCCGCCTGCCCGAACCCCTGGCCGCCTACGACGGGACGCCGGCGGCGATGAGCCGCCGCATCCAGGACCCCGCGCTGCCGTCGGTGAGCGACCCGGCGAAGGTCGCCGCCGCCATCATCGCCAGCGTCGACCGGACCCCCGCCCCGCTGCGCCTGATCACCGGCAGCGACTCCTTCGCCGCCGTCCGCGCCGCGCTGCGCGAGCGGCTCGCCGACGTCGAAGCGCAGGAGGCCGGTGCGGCCCGGACCGACCTGGCCGCGGGCGCCTGACCCCACGCGCCGGGGACGACCACGTCGTTCGACCGATGACGGGGCCCGGCGGCGCGGACACGATCGGCGCACCACCCCGACCCGGAGGTCCACCCGTGACCCGCACGACCCGCGAACTCGCCGCCCCCCGGCTCGTCGGCCGCGACGAGGAGCTGGCCCGGCTGCGGCAGCTGCTGGCCGCTGCCCGCACCGGTGGCCGGGCCGTCCTCGTCGAGGGCGAGCCCGGCATCGGCAAGAGCACCCTCGCTGCGGCCCTCGAGCGCGCCGCCCGGCGCGACGGCGTGCGGGTGCTGCGCTGCACCGGCGTCGAGACCGGCACCCCCACCGGGTTCGCGGCCCTGCACGAACTGCTGCACCCCCTCCTCGGTGACGTCGCCGCGCTGCCGCCGCGGCAGCGGTCCGCGCTGCTGACCGCCTTCGGCCGCGAGGACGGCCCCGCCCCCGACCGGCTGCTCATCGGGCTGGCCGCCCTCGGGCTGGTCGAGGAGGCCGCCGCCGGCGCCCCGCTGCTGGTGGTCGTGGAGGACCTGCACCGGCTCGACGCCGCCAGCGCCGACGTCGTCGCGTTCCTCACCCGGCGCCTGTCCACCTGCCCGGCCCTGCTGCTGGCCACCGCGCGGCCGTGCTCCGACGGCCCGCGCGCCGCGGCCTGGGAGGTGCTCCCGCTGGGGCCGCTGGCCCCCGGCGACGCCGAGACCCTGCTGGCCGGGACCGCCGGGGCGCTGCGCCCGGCGCTGCGCGCCCGCGTCCTGCGCGAGGCCGGCGGGAACCCGCTGGCCGTGCGCGAGCTCGCCGCCGCCGTCCTCGCCGCGGGCGACGGGCCGCTGCCCGCACCCACCCAGACCCTGCCCACCACCCAGCGCCTCGAACGGGCGTTCCTCGCCGGGGCCGGGCGGCTGCCCGCCCGCAGCCGCCGGCTGCTGCTGCTCGCCGCCGCCGACGGCGACGACCTGCCCCTGACCCGGCTGACCGCCGCCGCCGGCGACCCCGACCGCATCGTCCCCGACCTGCACCCCGCCGAGCGGGCCGGTCTGGTCAGCGTCGTCGACGGCCGCGTCCGCTTCCGCCACCCCCTCGTCCGCTCCGCCGTCTACGGCGGCGCGAGCCTGCCCGAACGGGCCGCGGCGCACCGGGCGCTGGCCGCCGTCCCCGGCGACACCGGCCGCGCCGTGTGGCACCGCGCCGCCGGCACCCACACCGCCGACGAGGAGATCGCCGCCGCCCTGGAGGCCACCGCCCACCGCGCCGTCCTGCGCGGCGCCCCCGAGGAGGCGTTCGCCGCCCTCGAACGCGCCGCCGCGCTGTCCCCGCACGTCCCCGAACGCGCCCGCCGCCTCGCCGCGGCCGCCGAGGTCGCCCGCCGCGCCGGGCTCGCCGCCGACGCCGCCCGCGCCCTCGACGCCGCGCTGCCGCTGGCCGAGGACCCCGCCGTCGTCACCCGCCTCGCCCTCACCGAGAGCGTCCTGGGCGCCGTGCAGGGCCGCCCCGCCCGCGGTCCCCTCGACCTCGCCGACCTCGCCGACCGCCTCGGCGGGCCCGGCGGGGACCGCGCCGTGCCCGAACGCCTCCAGCTGCTGACCCGCGCCGCCGTGCAGGCCGACGGCGACGGCCTGCCCGCCGAAGCCCGCGCCCGCGTCGAGGCCGCCGTCCACGCCGTCGACGTCCCCCCCGGCCACCCCCTCCAGGACGTCGCCCTCGCCGCGCTCGACCCCGCCCGCCACGGCGACCGCGTGCGCGGCCGGTTCCGCGCCCTGGCCCGCCACGCCCTGACCCAGCCCGCCGACACCGTCGCCCGGTTCGCCCACGTCGCCGGGTCCGTCCACGACCTCGACGGCGCCGAGACCACCTGGGACGTCGCCGTCCGCTCCTCCCACGACGCCGGCGCCCCCGGCGACGAGGCCCACGCCCTCGTCGGCCGCGGCGGGCTGCGCCTCGTCCTGGGCCGCCTCGACGAGGCCGTCGGCGACCTCCTGCTCGGCGTCCGCACCAGCGTCGCCGCGGGGCAGCCGCTGCAGGCCGCGCACGGCGAGGCGCTCCTGGCCCGCGCCCACGCCTGGCGGGGGGAGCACGCCCCGGCGCTCGCGGCGCTGGAGCGGTCCGCGCAGCTGTCCGGCGGGGCGAACCTCGCCGTCACCCTCGCGCTGCGGGCGTGGGCGCGCGGGCTCGTGGCGCTGGACCGGCAGCGTCCCGACGAGGCCTGGCACGCGCTGCGGGACGTGCAGGGGCACCCCGCGACCGCCGAGCTCGCGGTCGCCGACGTCGTGGAGGCCGCCGTGCGCGCCGGGGAACCCGACGCCGTCACCGGTCTCCTGGAGCGCGTCGCCGGCAACGCCGAGGCCGCCGGCGCCCCGCACCTGCTGTCGCTGGTCCACCGGGCCCGCGCCCTGCTGCACGCCGACGCCGGGCGCCCCGGGGAGGCCGAGCGGGAGTTCACGTCCGCCGTCGAGCGCGGCGCCGCCGGGCGCAGCCCGCTGGAACTGGCCCGCACGCGGCTGCTGCACGGGGAGTGGCTGCGCCGGCAGCGGCGCATCATCGACGCGCGCGAGCAGCTGTCCCCGGCGCTGGCCGCGTTCACCGCCGCCGGGGCCCGCGGCCTCGCCCGGCGCGCCGCCGCGGAACTGCGCGCGGCGGGCGTCGCCCCCGCCGCCCCCGGCCGCGCGGACGCCGCGGACCTGCTGACACCGCAGGAGTTCCAGATCGCGCAGCTCGCCGCGAGCGGCCTGACGAACAAGGAGATCGCCGACCGGGTCTACCTGTCCCACCGCACGGTCGCCGCGCACCTGTACAAGGTGTTCCCGAAACTCGGCATCACCCACCGCGCGCAACTGCGCGACGCGCTCGCCGGGGAACCCGGACCCGCTGCCCCGCAACCCCTCCCGGTGAACCACGGGGTTCCCGCGGTCGTCATGACCACCGCCCCGGCCGCCCCGCCGGCGCCGCTGCTGACCCGCCTGGCCGAAGCCGTCGCCACCGCCGGCAGCGCCGACGAGATCGCCGCCGCCGTCGCGCGGCTGCTCGTCGACGACCTCCACACCACCCTCGTGAGCGTCGTCCTGCGCGGGGCGCGGCCCCGCGTCCTGCGGCACTGGTCGGTGCTCGGGGGAGCGGCCGGCGTCAGCCCCACCGGCTGGCGCACCGCCACCCTCGCCCACGACTCCCCGTCGCTGGACCCCGCCCGGCGCGGGCGGGGGGACTTCCATCCCGACCTGCGCGCGTTCAGCACGGGGTGCGCCCTCGTCCGGGGCGTCGTCGCCGCCGCCGGGTTGCAGGCCCTGGCCGACGTCCCCCTCGTCGTCGGCGACCGCGTCACCGGTTTCCTCGTCGTCGGCTGGGACGGCGAGCGCGACCTGTCGCCGGACCTGCGCCGCACCCTGGAGGAGTTCGCCGCGACCTGCGCCCTCGCCCTCGACCGCTGCCTGGCCGCCGCCCGGGGCCGTTCCCTCGTGCGGTCCCTGCGCGCCGCCGTCCCCACCGACCCGCCCACCGCGCCGTGGGTGCGGCTGGCCGCGCGGCGGCAGGTGGCGGGCCCCGCCCACGGTGCCGGCGGTGTCCGCGAGGACGTCGGCGGCGACTGGTACGACGCGTTCACCGCCGACGACGGCGCCACCGTCCTCGTCGTCGGCGACGTCACCGGGCACGGGCCCGAGGTGGCCGCCGCGGCGGTCCAGATGCGCGGCGTCCTCAGCAGCCACGCCCTGGAGGCCACCTCCCCGGCCGAGGCGCTGCGCCGCCTGGACCGCGCCGTGGAACGGCTCGGGCTGCCCGCCGGGGCGACCGCCGTCCTGCTGCGGGTCACCCCCGCCGACGGGGGTTTCCGCGTCACCTGGTCCAACGCCGGTCACCCCGTCCCGCTGGTGCTGCGGCCCGACGGCACCGTCCGCGATCTGCGCAGCGTCCCCGAACTCCCCGTCGGGGTCGACGCGGCCACCGACCGCCGCGACCACGTCGCCGACCTCCCCGACGGCTCGACGCTCCTGCTGTTCACCGACGGGCTCGTGGAGGACCGCACCACCGACCTCGCCGCCGCCGCGGACCGGTTGCGCGCCGAGGTCGAGGACACCCGCGTCACGAGCCCGGACGACCTCGTCGACCGCGTCCTGGCCCGCGTCGCCGGGACCGCCGACGAGGACGACGTGACCGTCGTGGCGGCCCTGCTGTCCGCGGCCCCCGTCCTCCCCCGGCAGGTGGCGCCGCTGGCGGCGGCCGTCGGGTGAGACCCGCGGCGACCGGCCGTGGTGGGCCGGCGGCGCGCGGGGCAGGATGGCCGCATCGACGCCACCCACGCCCTGCTCGCCGCCACCGCCCTGCACGCCGGGTTCCAGCTCACCGTCACCGCCGTGGCGTACCCCGCGCTCACCGCGACCGGCGCGCGGGAGTGGGCCGCGGTGCACGCCGCCCACTCCCGGCGGATCATCCCCGTCGTGGCGCTGGTGTACGGCGCGCTGCTCGTCGCGTGCGGGCGGGCGCTCGCGACGCTGCCGGCGACGCCCTGGCTGGTCACCGCCCTCGCCGGCGCGGCCCTGGCCGTCGGCGCGACCGCCCTGGCCGCCGCCCCCACCCACTCCCGCCTCGCCCGCCGCGGGCCGCGCCCGGAACTGCTGCGGCGCCTGGTGCGCGCCGACGCGGTGCGGACCGCGGGGGCGCTGCTGGCGCTGGCGGGCGCGCTGGGCGGGGTCCGCTGACTGCGCCTACGGTGCTGGGGTGAGGCACTGGGGCGGCAGCGGGGACTACGTCGAGGGCGAGCGCGTCTTCGCCCCGCCCGCGGGCAGCTTCGACCCCGACTGGGTCGCGGGGCTGGTCCTGGACCGGACGTCCACCCCCGTCCCGCGCACCGCGCTGGCCGGGGCCGCGCTGGCCGACTGGTCGCGGCGCGACGCCGGGGAGGACGAGCGGGTGCGGGCGCTGGAGGGGGACGGGCTCGACCCGGCCACCGCCCGCCACGTCGTGCGGGCCGTGGAGGACTTCGCCACCGCCTACGGCGTCGGCTGACCCGAGGGGCCCCGGTCGACCGCGGCGAACAGCAGGCTGTCCTCGCGCCGGCCCCGGACCAGCAGGTGGGAGCGCATCAGCCCCTCCTGCTGCATGCCGATCCTGCGGAGCACCCGCTGCGAGGCCACGTTGCCCGGCCGGCACGTCGCCTCCACCCGCTGCAACCCCAGGTCCTCGTGCGCGAAGCGCAGCACCGCCGCGGCCGCCTCGGTGGCGTAGCCCCGGCCCCAGTGCGCCCGGGCCAGGACGTACCCCATCGCCCCGCGCCGGTGCTCGGCGCTGGTCACGGTGACCGAGCACGCCCCCACCACCTCCCCGGCGGCGGTCACGGCCCAGGTCAGCGGGTCCGGGTGCTCGACCGCGGAGGCGGCGTGCACCTCCTCGACGAAGGCCCGGGACTGCGCCGGGGTGTTGGGTCCCCAGTCGGTGTAGCGGCAGACCTCCGGGTCCCCGGCGTAGGCGTGCACCGCCTCCACGTCGCCCGGGGTGAAAGCCCTCAGCAGCAGCCGCTCCGTCGTCAGTTCCCGCACCCGCCGAACCTAGGAGGACGGTGCGGCGGGCGCGCGGGCGGGTGCTCGCCCTACGGCGCCGGCCGGGCCCGGTCCAGCCCCCGCCACACCGGGAACACCGCCGGGGCGAGGGTGATGAGCAGGTAGGCGACCGCGCAGACGACGAGCAGGCCCGTCAGCGAACCGGACTCCAGCCACAACCCCGCCCCGAGGATCCCGACGGGCATGGCGGCCCAGGCGCCGGCGCCGACCACCCCGTCGACCCGGGCGCGGGCCTCGGCCGGGACCCGTTCCATCTGCACCGCACCGAGGATCGGGTTGATCGCCCCGGCCGCGAACCCGGTGAGCACCGCCCCCACCAGCAGCACCGGCAGGCCGGGGTCGAGGGCCAGCAGCGCGAAGCGCGGGCCGCCGACGACCACGAACGCCACGGTGAACACCGTCCGCCGCGACCAGCGCGTGCCCACGGCCCCGAAGGCGAGCGCCCCGGCGACGGCTCCCGCGCCGAAGGCGCCGACGAGCAGGCCGAGGTCGACGCCGCCGCCGAGGCGCTCGGTGGCGTGGACGGGCAGCACCACGCTGGAGTAGGCCGCGTCGAAGGCGTTGGTGACGGCCACCATCGCCACGACCGCCAGCAGCAGCCGGTCCCCGCGCACCACGGACAGCCCGAACCGCAGGTCGCGCAGGTACCCGCGCACCCCGCCCAGCGCGGCGGCCGCCGCCGGTGCCGCACCGCGCGCGAGGCGGGGCAGGGCGAGGGCGACCAGGGCGGCGGCGGCCACGAACGTCACGGCGTCCAGGGCCAGCACGACCGGTGCGCCCAGCAGGGAGACCAGGGCCCCGGCGGCGGGGGCGCCGAGGAGCCGGGCGGCGCGCTCGCCGGCGTCGAACCACCCGGTCGCCCGTTCCAGGGGGACGCCCGCGTCGGCGGCGAGGTCGGGCAGCAGCGCGTACCGGGCCGCCTGGCCGGGGGTGTCGAGCAGGCCGGTGGCGACGACGAGGACGATCAGCGCCCACAGCGGCAGGCCGACGGTGAGGTGCAGGGCGGGGACGGCGGCGATCGTGAGGGCCCCGACGGCGTCGGAGACGACGCTGGTGCGGCGGTAGCCGAACCGGTCGACGAGGACGCCGCCGAAGATCCCGCCGACGACCACCGGGGCCACCGCGGCGGCCCCGACGACGCCGGTCAGGGCGGTGGAGCCGGTGGTGGCGAGGACGAACAGGGGCAGGGCGACGGCGGTGGCGGCGTTGCCCGCCGAGCTGGTGGTGTGGGCGGCCAGGACGGTCCACAGCCGGGCGCGGGGGGTCACCGGCGCCTCACCGGCGGGGCCGGCGGAACGCCGACCCCAGCAGGACGACCTGTTCGGTGCCGGGGCGCTCGCGGCCGGACCGGGCCCGCCAGCGGTCGCCGAGCTCCTCCAGCTCGGCGCTGAGCTCGGTGAGCTCGGCGGCGGTCAGGTGCAGGAGCCAGTCGCTCTGGGTGGCGGCGGCGACCCACTCGGGGGGCAGGGCCGGTTCGGCGTCGAGGTACTCCTGCTGGGTGGCGGCCCAGCCGCGGGTGATCTCCCGGCGCAGGGCGGTGCCGGCGGCGGCGCGCTCGGGGTCGGTGCGGTCCTGCGCGGGCGCGACGGTGGTCGTCTCGTGCTCGGCGCGCCACCACCGTTCCCGCCCGTCGCGGGCCAGGGAGGGTTCCTCGGCGACCAGGCCGATGGCCACGAGGCGGTGCAGGTGGTAGCTGATCGAGCCGGGCGCCTCGTCGAGGGTGGCGGCGAGCCGGCCGACGGTGGAGGGCCCGCCGCTGCGCAGTTCGCCCAGGAGCGCGATGCGGGTGGGGTGGGCCAGGGCCCGCAGGGCGGCGGGGTCGGTCAGGTGCACGGACTCGGGGGGCACGCGCCGACCCTAACTCCACGAGAGATGACGTACAAGACTTCTTGTGGAGTTCGGGGGGGGCACCGTCCCCCGCGCCGGGGTGTCAGCCGAACGCGACGGACAGGCGTTCCCGCTCCTGCGCCGTCAGCGCCAGGACACCGCCGTGCTTGGTGTTCGCCGGGATCGAGAACCCCCCGGCCGGCACCGGCGTCCACACCCCGCTCAGCGGGTCGTCGCTGACCAGCGGCAGGTACCCCTGCGGCCGGACGGAGAACTGGTCGACGAACAGCACCCACCGGTCGCGGCGCACGTCGTGCACCACGACGGGAGCCTCGACGTCGGCGTACAGCTCGTCGGCGATCCGCTCGGCCACCACCGTGAAACCGTCGCCCGTGTCCACCTCCGCGAACAGCCGCAGGGAGCCCGGCGAGCGCGAGTCGTCCTTGGAGAACCGCAACCAGGCGTCCCCGCACCGGGCGACCGTGGTGTCGATGACGGCCCGGCCCCGGTCGATGAGGACCTCCGGCGCGCTCACCGCGCGGAAGTCCCGCGTCCGCGCGGTGAGGACCCGGCTGTAGCTGTCGTCGCGGTGGTCGGCCCGCTCGTGCAGCGCCGAGGACCACAGCAGGGTGAACTCCCCGGTGGCCGCGTCGAACGTCGCCTCCGGCGCCCAGGCCATCCCCGCCTGCGGCGGCGCCACCTCCAGCAGCCACGGTTCCGACCACCGGACGAGATCGGTCGAGCGCCACACCACGATGCTCCGGCTGCCGTGCCGCTTCCAGCCGTCCCAGCGCTCCGGCGTCGGCTCGCCGTCGCCGTAGATCCGCAGGTCGGTGGCGACGACGAAGAACTCCCCGTCGCCGCGCACGACGAAGGGGTCGCGGACGCCGGTCGTGCCCAGGGTCGGTTCCAGGACGGGACGTCCGCCGTTCAGCCGCCGCCACGACAGCGGGTCGTCACCGAGGCTGAGGGAGAAGAACACCTGCTCGCCGTGCCCGTCGGGGTCCTCCACGTGGTGGACGAACAGGTACCCGTCACCGGCGTCGCTGTGCACCCGCGACACCCTAGTGGCCGGTGCCGGTCCGCCCACCGGATCCGTCGGGGCGGGCGGGTTCAGGCCAGTGCGGCCTGCAGGCCCAGGTCGGCCAGCAGCCGGTCGGTGGGTTCCTTCGTGCCGGCGTTGACGGCTTCGACGGCCTCGCCGAGGCGGAACCGGTCGACGCTGAGGCGTTCCGGTCGCTGCCCGGCGGGGGCCTCCACGAGTTCCGCGATCGCGTCGGCGACCTCGCGCGGGTCCGGCGGCTGCGGGGCGGTGAAGGCCGAGCCGATGCCGCGCACGACCGCCTGCGCCATGTCGAGGGCGGCGCCGTAGTCGGGCAGGACCGCCGTGTCGGCCCCCTGCACCTGGGAGGCGGCGAGGTTGGTGGGGAACGCCCCCGGCTGAACGATGGACACGTCGATCCCCAGCGGGCGCAACTCGTACCGGTAGGCCTGGGCGAGGGCCTCGACGGCGAACTTGCTGGCGGAGTAGGCGCCCATGGCGGGCAGTGCGAGCCGTCCCGCGCCGCTGGAGAGGAAGACGAGCAGGCCGCCGCGCCGGGCGCGCAGGTGGGGCAGGACGGCGCGCACGACGCGCTGGGGCCCGACGACGTTGGTGTCGAGGAGGTCCTGGAGCTGGGCGCTGGTGACGCTCTCGCCGACGCCGGTGAGGGCGTAGGCGGCGTTGTTGACGACGGCGTCGAGGTGGCCGACCCGCTGCAGGGCGGCGCCGACGCCGTCGGCGACGGAGGTGTCGGAGCGCACGTCGAGGCCGACGACGACGACGCGTCCGGGCCCCGGGGCGGCGGTGAGCTCGGCCGCGGCGGCGCGGTCCCTGCCGTCCGGGTCGCGCAGGGTCGCGACGACGGTGTGGCCCCGGGCGGCCAGGGCGAAGGCGGTGGTGCGGCCCAGGCCGCTCGACGTTCCGGTCACCAGGACGGTGCGGGACATGTCCCCTCCTCGGGTTGTTGGGTATACGACTGTTTACCCGATGCCGGCGCTTCAGTCAACAGGTGTGTACCGAACCGGCCCCCTCCGTATGCTCGCCGCCATGAGTTCCAGCGACACCCCTCCCGGGCGGCGCGAGCGCGCCGCCGCGACCCGGGCGGCGATCCTGTCCGCGGCGCGCGAGGCGTTCTCCGCGCGCAGCTACGACGACGTCGGGCTGCGCGACGTCGCCGGCCGGGCCGGGGTGACGGCCGCCATGGTCAACCGGTACTTCGGCACCAAGGAGGCGCTGTTCCGCGAGGCCGTCGGGACCGAGGACCCCACCCCGCCGGAACTGGCCGGCACCGCCCGGGCGGAGTTCGGCCGCAGCCTCGCCGCGCTCCTGCTGAACGGCGGGCACGGCCCCCGGGGCGCCGGCCCGGGCGAACCCCCGCCCCACGACCCGCTGGTCCTGCTGCTGCGTTCGGCCGGTTCCCCCACCGCCCGCCCGACCCTGCGCGCCTACGTCGAGGACAACGTCCTGCCGGGCCTCACCGACTACTTCGGCGACGACGACGCGGCCCGCGAACGGGCCGTGCTCGTCCTGGCCCTGCTGCTGGGCACCGAGGTCCTGGGGCCGATGCTCGGCGTGGCGCCGCTCGAACCCGGCACCGCCGCGCCCGGCTCCCCGCTCGAACGGGTCCTGGCCGCCGTCCTGCAGGCGGCCGCGGACGCCTGAGCCGCGGCCCGCCAGGACACCCCGCCGAAACATCCGTCGTCCACACTCCGCTCAACGTCGACGATCGGAGCACACGTGTCCCACGAAGGAACTGCCGCGCCGGAGCTGCGCTCCGGCGCGGAGGGCGTCCAGAAGAGCCGCCTGGTCAAGACGCTGCGCCGCGGCGACATCGTCCTGTTCATCGTCGCCGCCGTCATCAGCGCGGACAGCATCGCCGTCCTCGCCGGCGGCGGACCGGAGGGGCTGGTCTGGTCGGCGTTCATCGGGGTGGCGTTCCTCGTCCCGTCGGCCCTCGTCTTCGCCGAAACCGCCTCGACGTACCCCGAGGAGGGCGGCCCCTACCAGTGGGTGCGCCGCGCGTTCGGCCGGACGTGGGCCTCCATCGCCGTGATCATGTACTGGATCACCAACCCGATCTGGCTCGGCGGGTCCCTGGCCTTCATCGCGGGGTCGGTCTGGTCGGAGTACGTGTTCCCGACCTCCGCCGCCGGTGACTTCGTCGTCAAGCTGGTGTTCGTGTGGGTCGCGATCCTGCTCGCGATCGTCAGCCTGAAGCACGGCAAGGTGCTCATCAACGCCGGCGCCCTCGCCAAGCTGTTCGTCCTGGTCAGCCTCACCGCGACCGCCCTGGTCCACGTGGCCCTCCACGGCACCGCCGGGGTCGACTGGTCCGCCGCGAGACCCACCGCGGCCGGTTTCCTGGCCATCGTCCCCGTCGCGCTGTTCGCCTTCGTCGGGTTCGAGGCCCCGAGCGCGGCCTCGGAGGAGATGCACGACCCGCAGCGGGACACCCCGGCGGCCATCGCCCGGGGCGCGGCCATCACCCTCGTCGCCTACCTGGCCCCGGTCCTGGCGATCGTCCTGGTCACCCCGGCCGACCGCACCGCTGACACCGGCGTCATGCAGGCCCTCGAGCAGAGCTACTCGGTGTTCGGGCCGGCGTCCGGGCCGCTGCTGACCATCACCGGCCTGGCGTTCGTGTACGCCCTGATGACCCAGGGCAGCGCGTGGATGATCGCGACCGACCGCATGCAGGCCGTCGCCGCCGGGGACGGCGCCTTCTTCACCCGCGCGCTCGGGGAGTTCTCCGCCCGCCTCGGCACGCCCGTCCGGATGAACGTCCTGTCCGGCCTCGTCGCGACGGTCTTCCTCGTCGCGGCGACGCTGCTGGTGGAGGGGACCGCGGCGGCCGTGTTCGGGGTGGTGCTCACCCAGGCCGTCTCGACGCTGCTCATCAGCTACGTCGTCATCCTCCCCGCGATGATCCGCCTGCGACTGGTGGACGACGTGCCGCGGCCCTACCGGGTCCCCGGCGGCCGCACCGGTTTCACCGTGCTCGCGAGCCTCATCTACGCGTTCGTGCTGCTCGGGTCGGTCGCCGCGATCGTCCCCGGCGTCCTGGAGGGCCTGCTGGGGATCGACTACGACTTCCTCGACGAGTGGGGCGTCAGCCGCACCAGCTTCGAGGTGTTCACCATCGGGACGCTCGTCGTGGTGATCGTCGCGGCCCTCGTCGGCCGCCTCGCCGGCGGCCGCGGCGCCGCCCGCGAGCGCCCGCTGCCCGAACCCGAGACGTCGTCCCTCTGACCGGTCCGCCGCGACCGGGGCACCCGGACGGGGTGTCCCGGTCGCGGCGGGGCGCTCAGGCGACCGGCCGCAGCACCCGCACCGCGATGGGCCGGGCCAGCAGCCCGTCCAGCGCGGCGGACAGCTCCGCGAAGGCGGGACCGGCGGCGTGCGCGTCGAGGGCGTCCTGGCCGGCCCACGACTCGACCATCACGAACGACCCGTCGGAGGGGTCGGCGTTGAGCTCGTAGCGCTCGCAGCCGGCGTCCTCGCGGCGGACGCGGTCGACGGCGGCGCGCAGCGCGCTCCCCACCTCGGCCTCGCGGCCGGGCAGGGGAGTGATGTCGGCGACGACGGTGGTGCTCACGGGGTGCTCCTCGGGGATCGGGTGAACTGCTCGACGACCTGGTCGGTGGTCAGGACGTCGTCGGTCAGGAAGCGGTGGTTGATGGCGGCGGCGGTGTTCCCGTCCCCGAACTCGGGGTGCTGCGGCGCGGCGACCGCGTCGGAGACCACCGCGCAGCGGAAGCCGTTCTCCAGCAGGTCGCGCAGGTGGGACTCCACGCAGAGGTTCGCCAGCATCCCGGCGAGGACGACCCGCGTGACGCCGCGCTTGCGCAGTTGCAGGACGAGGTCGTTGGTCTGCGGGCCGAAGACCTTGTGCGGGCTGGTGACGACGGTGCGCCCGTCCTCGATGAACGGCGCGAGCTCGGGCAGCCAGTCCGCGCCCGAGCCGGGGAAGCCGTCGAGCGTCAGGGCACCGGGGCGGGCGAACATGCCCGCCTCGTGCATGGTCCGCTCGATCGGTCCACCGAAGCGCCACCCCAGGTCGGTGGCGAAGTTGTAGTGCGGCGAGACGTGCACGCCGAACCCGTGCTCCCCGGCGGCGCTGAACAGCCGGTGCAGGTTCTCGACGGTGCGGTGGGCGGCCAGGGCCGGGCCCACGAGGGGCCAGACCGGGTTCCCCGCCCGCAGCACGTCGTTCTGCGGGTCGGTCACGACCAGGGCGGTGTCCGCGGCGGTGAGGTCCACGTCGATCTCCTCCTCAGCCCAGGAACCTGAGCACGTCGGCGCCGAACTCCTCGGCGTGCTGGAACAGGAACCCGTGCCCGGCGTCGCTGAACAGCACCGCCCGCGCGTTCGGCAGCCGGGTGGACATCGCGTAGGTGGCGTAGGCGTCGATCATGACGTCGTGCGCGCCGTTGGCGACGAGGACGGGGATCTGCAGGTCGGTCAGCCGCCGCCAGAAACCCTCCCCGAGAGCGGCGATCGCGGCGAGCTGGCCCTGCACGGCGGCGGGGGAGGCGGTCGCCCCGGAGGCGAGCAGCCGCCGGTCCAGCCGGCGCAGCGAGGCCAGCCCGGCGGACCGCCCGGCGGGGGTGCGCGGGAAGAACAGCTCCAGGAAGTCCTCGTCGGTGTTCGCGCCGCGCCCGGCGACCTGCCACACCCGCTCGTCGGTCGGCGGCTGCCCGGGGACGCCGCCGGAGGTGCTGCCCGCCACGACGAGGCGACGCACCCGCCCGGGGCGGGCGAACGCGGCGGCCTGCGCGACGATGCCGCCGAGGGACCAGCCGAGCAGGTCGGCCTGCTCGAACCCGAGGCCGTCGAGGACGTCGTGCACGCCGTCGGCCATCTCCGCCACGGTCCGCGCCGGTTCACCGGAGGTGAGGTTCAGGCCGCGGTTGTCGAAGACGACGACGTCGCGCCCGGCGCTGAGGACGTCGAGGAACGCGGGGTCCCAGTGGTCGATCGTGCCGCGGAACCGCAGGCACAGCACGAGCGGGGTCGCGCCGCGCGGGCCGGAACGGCGGTAGGCGTAGCGGTACCCGCCGACCTCGACGAACTCGGTGGGGACGTCGTCCCAGCGGTGCGCGGGGGTCGTGGTGGTCGTGGTGGTCACCGGGTCACGACGACCTTCCCGACGGTGCGGCCGGTCTCCACGAGGCGGTGCGCCTCCCGCAGCCCGGCGGCGCTGAAGTCCTCGATCGTGGTGGTCAGCGTGGTGCGGACCCGGCCGGCGTCGACGAGGTCGGCGGTCGCGGCGAGCAGCCGGCCCTGCTCGGCGAGGTCGGGGGTGGAGAACATCGAGCGGGTGAACATGAACTCCCAGTGCCAGGCGATGCTCTTCGCCTTCAGCGGCATCAGGTCCAGGCCGTGGGGGTCGTCGATCCCGACGACCTGGCCGAAGGGTTTCACGACCTCCGCGAACGTCTCGACGTTGCCCTGGGTGTTGGGCGTGAAGAGGTAGTCGACGCCGCCGGGTTCGACGGCGCGCACGGAGGCGGCGAGGTCGCGGTGGTCGATGACGTCGTGGGCGCCGAGGTCGCGGACCCACTGCACCGACTCGGGTTTCCCGGCGCTGCCCAGGACGCGCAGCCGGGTCCGCACCCGGGCGAGCTGGATCATGATGGAGCCCACGCCGCCGGCCCCGGCGAGCACGGCGAGGGTGCCCTCGGAGTCCTCGGTGAGCCGCAGCCGGTCGAACAGCGCCTCCCACGCGGTGATGGTGGTCAGCGGCAGGGCCGCGGCCTCCGCGAAGCTCAGCGAGGCGGGTTTGCGGGAGGCGATGCGCGCGTCGACGGCCTGCAGGGCGGTGTTCGAGCCGGGCCGGGTGAGGTCTCCGGCGTACCAGACCTCGTCGCCGGGGCTGAGACCCTCGACGGCGCCGCCGACGGCCCGGACGACCCCGGCGGCGTCCCAGCCGAGGACCTTCGGCTCGGCCTGCGGGCCGAGCCCGGCGCGGACCTTCACGTCGACGGGGTTGACCGACACGGCGCGCACCTCGACGAGCAGGTCGTGGGGCCGCAGCTGCGGGACGGGGACGTCGACGTCGACGAGGGACGCCGGGTCGCTGACGGGGCGTCCGTCGAGGGCGGCGACGGCGGGCACGGTGTTCACGGGTTTCCTCTTCCTTCCGGTGGGGGCTTCAGGCGAACCGTCCGCCACCGTCGACGTGCAGCGTCGTCGCGGTGAGGAACGGGTTGGTCAGGACGTGCAGGACGGCTCCGGCCAGGTCGTCGGGGGTGCCGGTGCGGCGGGCGGGGTTCGCGGCGGCGGTGCCCCGCAGGAACTCCTCCTTGCCCTCGCCCAGGCCGTCCCAGGAACCGGAGTCGACGACGCCGGGGGAGATCGCGTTGACGCGGACGGGGGCCAGTTCCACGGCCAGGGCCTGCGCGAGGAACGTCACAGCCCCGTTGGCGGTGGCCATCGCGACCCGCCCGGGCGCCGGGCGCCAGGCGACGAACCCGGAGAACAGCGTCAGGGAGGTGGTGATGTCCAGCGCCCCGGCGAGCAGGGTGGGCCCGAACACCTTGGCGTCGAAGGCCCGCACCAGCCCGGCGCGGTCCAGGTCGCGGACGGGCCCGTTGGCGGGGGCGGCGGCGAGGTTCACGACGTGGTCGACGCGGCCCAGCCGCGCGGCCAGGGCGCTGAGGGAGGCGTCGTCGGACAGGTCGAGGGCCTCGGGGCGGGCCCCGGTGGCCTCGGCGGCGGCCGCGGTGCGCCCGGGGTCGCGTCCGGCGAGGACGACGTCCGCACCGGCGGCGCGGGCGAGCCGGGCGGTCGCGCGGGCGATGCCGCCGGTCCCGACGACGAGGACGCTCTGCGCGGTGAGCTGACCGCCGGGTCGCCCGGCGGGGTCTGGGGAGGTGGTCACGATCGTCCCAACGTGGTCGAGGTGGGTGTGCGTCCCGGTCTGCCGTGAGGTTTCCCGGACGCGGCGTTGAGGACCCCTCACGGCAGCCGCGGCGCACCCCCGGCGAGGAGGTCGCGCACGAACTCCCCGGCGAGGGGGTCGGCGCCGCCGGCGGGCAGCAGCGCGACGACGTCGCGCCCCAGGGGCGGGGTGAACCGGACGACGCCCGTGCCGTCCCCGCCGAGGGCGCTGACGGGCACCACCGCGACCCCGGCGCCCGCGCGGGCCAGGTGCGCCGCGGTCGAGGCGCTGCGGGTGCGCACCACCACGTCGAAGGTGGTGCCGGCGTCGGCCGCGATCCCGGTCAGCCAGCGGTCCAGGCCGTTGCCGGGGGCGAGCCCGACGACGGGGTGGGCCGCGACGTCGGCCACAGTCGTCGTCCCGGGCGAGGTCGTCCCGGTCGAGGTCGCCCCGGCCAGGGGGTGGCCCGGGGGGACGACCGCGACGACCTCCTCGTGGCCGATGAGGTGCACCTCGCCGGTCCAGTCCCGGGGCCGGGGGATCACGCCGAGGTCGGCGCGGCCGGCGTCGAGGTGGGCGGTGAGGGCGTCGGCGCTGGCGAACTCGGCCAGTTCGACGACCACGTCCGGGTGCTCGTGCCGCCAGCGGGTCAGGACCGGGGCGACGAGCGGGGCGGTGAGGACCTCCCCGCAGGCCACGCGCACCCGCCCCGCCGCCCCGGCCGCCACCGCCCGGCCCACACGGGTCACCGCGGCGGCGGCCTCGACGGCCCGCCGGGCGTCGGCCTCGACGGCGCGCCCGGCCGCCGTCGCCCGCACCCCGCGCGGGAGCCGGTGCAGCAGCGGCGTCCTCAGCTCGCGTTCGAGGGTGGTGAGCTGGTGGGAGATCGCCGACGGCGTGGTGTGCAGCCGCCGGGCGGCCTCGGTGAGCGAGCCGTGGTCGAGGACGGCGGTGAAGAGCTCCAGGGCGCGCAGGGTGGGCACGGTTCAGACTGGCCCAGGCACGGGGGTGCGGGCCAGGTAGCGGCCGCGGGCCAGGGCGAGCGCGGTGCGGGCCACCAGCAGCGCGTACCCGAGGGTGAGGGCGGCGAGCACGAGCCCGGCCCACACCCCGGCCCCGGCCGGGTCCCCGATCCGCAGCCAGGTCAGGGCCGTGGTGGCCAGCGCGGCGTAGGAGAAGCTGAACGACCAGAACCCGGGCCCGAACGCGGCCCGCCGGAACAGCGGCAGCAGGCGCAACTGGACCAGGGCCATGAACACCCCGTACCCGGCGAGCAGCTGCACGACGACGTCGGCGCGCCCGCCGTTGAGGGCGAACCACGCGTTGGCGGCCACCACGGGGGGTGCCACCTCGATGGCGAGGGTGGGCAGCAGCGGCGGCGGCAGGGCGGGGCGGGTCATCAGCCGCACCAGCAGGATGGAGCCGAGCACGAGCCACGACACCGCGCCGTAGCCGAAGAGCACGACGGCCAGGTCGTGCCAGCCGACGCGGGCGGTGGCGTAGGCGGCGACCAGGCCCCCGGCGACGCTGGGCAGGAAGTACCCGGGGTGCCAGCGCTCCAGGTCGCCCGGGCGCAGGATCCACCCGCCGGTGAGCCAGGCCCCCAGCAGCACGGTCGCGACGGCGGCCACGGCGACGAGGAGTTCCCCGGCGCCGCGGGAGTACCGGGCCAGTTCGGCGCCCAGCAGCAGCACGGGGACCACGGCGAGCGCGGTGAACGGTCCGAGGGTGGGGTCGTCGACGTCGGCGCGCAGGCGGCGGTGGGCGACCGCGTCGGCGAGGTAGGCGACGAGGACGACGACGTGCACGGCGGCCGCGACCAGCCACAGCGCGCCGGCGGGCCAGCGCGGCAGGTCCAGGACGGTCCCGGCGGTCGTCCACGTCGCGGCGAGGCCGGTGAGCCCGAAGGGGGTCCCGAACAGGTTGGGGGTGAGGCGGACCCGGGTCGGCGGGCCGCCGGGGGCGGTGGTGGGGGAGGGGGCCCCCGGGGTCGTGGTGGGCACGGGAACTCCTGGTCGTCGCGTCAGTCGGTGGACAGGGCCCGGCGCAGGAACCCGACGGCCTGGTCGATCGCGCCCTGCGCCGCGTTCGTGGCGCGCAGCGGGTTCAGGCCGACGAAGTCGTGGACGATCCCCTGGTACCGCACGGCCGTCACCGGGACCCCGGCGCGGCGCAGCCGGTTCGCGTACGCCTCGCCCTCGTCGCGCAGGACGTCGGCCTGCCCGACGACCACCAGCGCCGGCGGCAGGCCGGTGAGCTGCTCCAGGCTCGCCCTGAGCGGGGACGCGTACGGTTCGGCGCGCTGGGCGGGGTCGGTCGTGTACTGGTCCCAGAACCACTGCATGCCCTCGCGCTGCAGGAAGTACCCCGTCGCGAACTCGTGGGAGCTGGGGGTGTCGAACTCCGCGTCGGTGACGGGGTAGAACATCACCTGCGCGCGCAGCGGGACCCCGCCGCGCTCCTTGGCCATGAGGGCCAGCACCGCGGTCATGTTCCCGCCGACGGAGTCCCCGGCGGCGGCGATGCGGGTGCTGTCCAGGTCGTGCTCGGCGCCGTGCTCGGCGACCCAGCGGGCGACGGTGAACACCTGCTCGATCGCGACCGGGTACTTCGCCTCCGGTGCCAGGGAGTAGTCGGGGAACACGACGGCCGCGCCGGTGCCGGCGGCGATCTCGCGGACGAGGCGGTCGTGGGTGTCCTTGCCGCCGTACACCCAGCCGAGGCCGTGGGTGTAGACGACGACGGGCAGCGGGCCGGTGGCACCGGCGGGGCGGGTGACGCGGACCGGCACCGACCCGGTGGGGCCGCCCTCGACGACGAGGTCCTCCTGGTCGGCGGGCAGCAGGCCCGGGTGGCCGGCCTGGAGGGTGGAGGCGATCTCGCGCCCCTGGGCGGGGGTGAGCTGGAACAGGAACGGCGGGGTGGAGTTCGCGTCGACGAACGCCTGGGCGGCGGGTTCGAGGACGATCTCGCGTTCGGGCACGGCGGTCTCCTGGGCGTCGGCGGGGACGACCGGCGCCGGGTGGCCCGGCGGGTCGTGCCCGACGCTAGGAGCGGTGGGGGGTGCCGCGCTTCGGTCGGATGACTGTGGTCGCGGCCGCCCGCTCAGTCCTCCAGCACCGTCCAGGGCATCAGCTGCGCCTCGCTGCCGCGGCGCCACTCCACCAGCAGGGCGGTCGCGTCGTCCTGCAGCACACCGCCCTGGTGCTCCAGCACGGCCCGGCGCATGCGCCGCAGCGTCTCCGGTGCCGTCTGCCCGGCCGCGGCCTCCTGCTCCAGGAAACCCGCCAGCCCGTCGATGCCCAGCAGGCCGCCCTCGGCGAGGCGGGCCTCGATGAGCCCGTCGGTGTACAGCAGCAGCGAGTCCCCGGTCTGCAGCTGCTCGTGGGCGACGGTCGGCGCCCCGCCGAAGTCCCACCCCAGGGGGAAGAACGGGGTCGCCTGCAGCGTCTTGACGACCCGCGCGCCGCGCAGCAGCAGCGGCGGCGGGTGTCCCGCGCTGAGCCAGGACAGCTGGCCCGTCGACAGGTCCAGCTCGGCCAGCACCGCCGTGACGTGCCGGTCGCCGCCGAACTGGCCGTGGACCGCCTCGTGGACCACCCGGTAGGTCTCCACGAGCGGCAGCGCCTCGATGCGGGCGTTGCGGTAGGCGGCGAGCGCGACGGCGGTCACGGTCGCGGCGCTCAGCCCGTGGCCCATGCCGTCGAGGACGGCCAGGTGCACGCGGTCGCGGTTGACGGCGTAGTCGAAGGCGTCGCCGCCGTTGTCGTAGGCCGGTTCCAGCATCCCCGTCACCACCAGCCCGTCGGTGGCGTACAGCAGCGGCGGCAGCATCGAGCGCATCAGTTCGCTGCCGGCGGTCATGGGCCGGGAGCGCTGCACGCGCTCGAAGGCGTCCCCGTACAGGCCCTTGGTGACGACCGTCTGCGCGACGAGGTGGGCGTAGCGCTCGCAGACCGCCGCGAGGTCCTCCTCGACGCGGCCGCCGGGCGCGGGCAGGGTCATCTCCACGACCCCGATGCGGTCGGTGCCGTCGAGCAGGGGGATCCACGCGCGGCGGCGCGGCCCACCCGTGCGGGGGTCGGGGGTGGCGTCGGCGAAGACCATGCCGCTGGTGACGAAGGCCCGCCCGGCCATCGACCCGTCGACGGGCTGCGGCGGGCGGTCGGGGGACAGGTCGCTGGGGATCGGCACCAGCGCGGTGAACTCGTGGTTGACCAGCGACACGACGACGTCGTCGGCGCCGAGGTGGGCCCGCGCCTCGTCGATCACGACGTCGGTCAGGTCCGAGGGCCGGGACAGGTGGGTGCGGCGCAGCAGGCCGGTGAACAACCGGGCCGCGGCGGCGTCGACGCTCTCGGGTTCCGGCACGCGGTCATCCTGGCACGCGCGCGGGCGACGTCAGCGCGTCGCGCACCACGGGGAACAGGTCCCCCCAGCACCGGACGATCTTCGCCCCGGCGAAGCGGTACACGACGAGTTCCTGGACGGCGATCGCGCGGCCGGTCGGGGCGATGCCGCTGAAGGTCCCGGTGTGGGTGCCGCGGCCGACCAGGCGCGCGCAGAGGGTGTCCCCCTGGACGACCTCCTCCTGCAGCTCCCAGCGGTAGTCGGGGAAGCCCCTGATCACCGCCGCGACGCCCTCGACGTAGGCGGCCAGCCCGTCGACGGGCCCGGACCCGCTGACGTCGTCGGCGACGAACTCGCCGAGGTCCCCGACGCGGTGCTCGTTGCAGCAGGCCAGGTACCGCTCGTAGACGGCGACGACGTCCTGGGGTTCGAGGTCCACCCGGTGATGCGACCACACGCGGTGGGCCCCCGCAGCCCGGCCGCCCGGGGTGGTGGGCTCAGGGTGGTGGGCTCAGCCGGTGGCGCGCTCGCTGTGCTCCAGCAGCAGCGCGGGCACGAACGGCTTGACGCGGGACTCCACCAGGACCGGGAGGTGGTCGGAGCCGGCCTGCTGGAGGGTGCGGACGCTCTCGATCTCCATGCCCTCGGAGATCGCGAAGTCGAAGTGCCCGCGGAAGCGCTTGCGGACGTAGGTGGGCAGGTCGCTGTGCGTGACCTCGAACCCCTGCGCGCCGAGGCGCCGGGCCAGGGAGCTGGCGAACCAGGGGTAGTTGAAGTCGCCGACGACGAGCGCGGAGCTGCCGTGCGCGGCGGCGCGGATCGCGCCGAGGGCCTCGGAGATCTGGTGGCGCCGCATCGCGTTCGTCGCCGACAGCGGGGCGGTGTGGATGGAGGCGAGGGTCAGCAGGGCGCCGTCGTCGTGGAGGTCCTCGAAGCGGACGGCGAGCAGCCGCTCGTGGGCGGGGGACAGGAAGCGGTCGTGCATGGAGCGGCGCAGCGGTCGCAGCTCGTGGCCGTGGGCGTGCAGCCGGTCGGGGCGGTAGTACAGGGCCAGGCCCAGCCGGTTGCGCTGGGTGGCGCCGGCCAGGACGAGCGGCCCCACGGTCTCGGGCAGGCGCAGCGTGTCGCACTCCTGCAGGCACAGGGCGTCGACGTCGTGCGCCCGGGCCAGGTCGGCCAGCTCGAGCGTCGCGCGCCCCTCGTGGAGGTTGTAGCTGATCGTCCGCAGTGCCGGGCGGGCAGGAGCACGTCGCGCAGGGGATCCCACGTCACGAACGTACCCCGCGGTCCCCGCGGGTGCTCGGCTTCCACCGATCGCCGCACCTGTTGTTGCAGGTTCAAGTCTCGGGATCTACCGTCGCTCCGAGCGCCACGTCGCCGGCCGTCGGGCCGGCGCGCCGCGGCGCCGTCGAGAGGGAGGACCGTCGTGCCGATCACCGACCCGGCCGCACCCGCCCGGCTGCCCCTGCAGGTCCCCCGAGAGGAACCGATCGTGACCCAGACCCCCGTCGCGACCGTCCGCACCGCCGTCGACGTCCCGCTGCGCTTCGCCGACGGCTACACCACGACCGCCCGCGTCCACACCTTCACCGGCCTCGCCGACGGCCGCGAGCACCTGGCCCTGGCCCTGGGCGACTGGCAGCGGGGGACCCCGCTGGTCCGCCCGCACAGCGAGTGCCTCACCGGCGACGTCTTCGGCTCCGAGCGCTGCGACTGCGGCCCGCAGCTGCGCGAGGCCGTCGAGCGCATCGCCACCGCCGGCGGGGTCCTGCTCTACCTGCGCCAGGAGGGCCGCGGCATCGGCCTGTACGCCAAGCTCGACGCGTACGCGCTGCAGGACCAGGGCCTGGACACCTACGAGGCGAACCTCGCCCTGGGCCGCGCCGAGGACGAGCGCGACTACACCGCCGCCGCCCAGATGCTCACCGCCCTCGGCGTGGACCGGATCGACCTGCTGAGCAACAACCCCGACAAGGCCGAGCAGCTCCAGGCCCACGGCGTGCGCGTCGCCCGCCGCGTCCCCACCGGCGTCCACCTCTCGGCCGCGAACGCGCGCTACCTGCGCGCCAAGCGCGACCACACCGCCCACACCCTCGACCTGGCCGGCTGAGCGACCACGTGCCGCACCAGCAGGAGTACGACGGGCAGCACATGGCCCGGGCCGTCGAGCTCGCCGCCCGGGGCGCGGGGACGACCTCCCCGAACCCCGTCGTGGGAGCCGTCGTCCTCGCCGCCGACGGCACCGTCGCCGGCGAGGGCTGGCACGAGCGCGCCGGCGGCCCGCACGCCGAGGTCGGCGCCCTGGCCGCGGCCGGCGAGCGCGCCCGCGGCGGCACCGCCTACGTCACCCTCGAACCCTGCAACCACCACGGCCGCACCGGCCCCTGCGCGCAGGCCCTGCTGCGCGCCGGGGTCGCCCGCGTCGTCTACGCCGTCGCCGACCCCGGCGCCGTCGAGGGCGGCGGGGCCGACACGCTGCGCGCCGCGGGCGTCGACGTCCTCGCCGGCGTCCTCGCCGAGGAGGCCGAGCGCGTCAACGAGGCGTGGCTGACCTCCGCCCGCCGGCACCGCCCGCACGTCCTGTGGAAGGTCGCCGCCACCCTCGACGGGCGCGCCGCCGCCGCCGACGGCACCAGCCGCTGGATCTCCTCGGCCACCTCCCGCGAGCAGGTCCACGACCTGCGCCGCCGCGTCGACGCGATCGTCGCCGGGTCCGGCACCGTGCTGGCCGACGACCCCCACCTCACCGCCCGCGACCGCGACGGCGCGCTGTCCCCGCGCCAGCCGCTGCGCGTCGTCCTGGACCGGCGCGGCCGCGTCCCGGCCGGGGCCCGCGTCCTCGACGACGCCGCCCCCACCCACGTCTCGCGCGCCGCGACCCCCGCCGCCCTGCTGGCCGAGCTGCGCGAGCGCGGCGTCGTGTCCGTCCTGCTGGAGGGCGGGCCCACCCTGGCCGGGGCGTTCCTGGCCGCCGGGCTCGTCGACCGCGTCGTCGCCTACGTCGCCCCGGTGCTGCTCGGCGCCGGGCCCGCCGCCCTGTCCGGCACCGGCATCACCACGATCGCCGACGCGGTCCGCCTCGACGTCGACGAGGTGTCCCTCGTCGGCGGCGACGTCCGGGTCAGCGGACGGCCCCGCCGCTGACCCGCCGCGCCGCGTCCCGCAGCGCCGCCCGGAACGCCCGCACCGCGGGCCGCCCGCCCGCCCCGCGCCGCACCCCCGTGAACAGCCGGCGGGTGGGGTGCTCGGGCAGGTCCAGGACCCGCAGCGACCGGCGGCGGCCCGCCAGCACCAGGTCCGGCAGCAGCGCCACCGCGTGCCCCGTCTCCACCAGGTGCACGTGCAGCAGCGCGTCCGGCGTCCGGATCCGCACGTCCGGTTCCGAGCCCGCCTGCCGGCACCGCGCCAGCGCCCAGTCCCCGGAGTCCGTCCCCGCCGGTTCCAGCACCCACGACGCCCCGGCCAGCTCCTCGATCCGCGACACCCCCGACCACGGCCCCGACAGCGGCACCGCCAGCCGGAACTCGTCCAGCGCCAGGTCCTCCTCGTCGACGTCCGGCGAGCGCGGGTGCGACCGGTTCGGGTACTCCTCACCCAGCACCAGGTCGACGTCGCGCGCGGCCAGCGCCGAGAACGCCGGCGCCGCCTCCCGGTGGTCGATCACCACCCGCAGCCCGGGGTGGCGCGCGGCCAGCAGCGTCAGCGCGTCCGGCACCAGCGCGAACAGCACCGTCTGGAAGCTCGCGACCCGCAGCACCCCGACGGCCTCGCCCGCCAGCGCCGCCAGGTCGGCCTCGGCCCGTTCCAGCTGGGCCAGCACCACGTCCGCGTGCGCCACCAGCACCCGCGCCGCCGGGGTCAGCACCACCCCGCGGCCCCGCTTCTCCAGCAGCGGCACCCCGGCCTCGGCCTCCAGCTGCGACAGCTGCTGCGAGACCGCCGACGGGCTGTAGCTGAGGGCCGCCGCGACGGCCGCGAGGGTGCCGCGGCGCTCCAGCTCCCGCAGCAGGCGCAACCGGTGGACGTCGAGCACGGCAACCCCTCCCATCAGGAGAGCTGAACGGTACCGGCGGGAAACGTCCGCTGGACGGGCCGATCGCGGTGGGCAGACTGGGAGCGTGGGTCCCGTCCTCCTCGTCCTCGGTTCGTGCGCCTCCCTGCAGGTCGGCGCGGCGCTCGCCGTCCAGCTCTTCGCCCTCGGGGGCAGCACGGGGACGACGTTCCTGCGGCTGGCGCTGGCCGCGCTGGTGCTGCTCGTCGTCGTCCGGCCCCGCCTGCGCGGGTGGACGGGCGCGCAGTGGCGCGCCGCGCTGGCCCTGGGCGTGAGCCTGGGCGCGATGAACGGCTGCTTCTACGCCGCGCTGTCCCGCATCGACCTCGGGACGGCGGTGACCATCGAGTTCCTCGGGCCGCTGGCGCTGTCGGCGGCGCTGAGCCGCCGGGGCCGGGACCTGCTGTGGGTCGCCCTCGCGCTCGGCGGGGTCGTGCTGCTGGGGGTGGCGGGGGAGCACCACGGCGGGTCGCTGGACCCGCTGGGGGTGGTGTTCGCGCTGCTGGCCGGGGCCTGCTGGGCCGCCTACATCCTCGCCAGCGCGCGCGTGGGCCGCCTCGTGCCCGGGCACGGCGGCCTGGTCGTCGCCACCGCGGTCGGCGCGCTGGCGCTGCTGCCGCTGGGCGCCGCCGGGGCGGTGCGGGCGGTGCAGGCCACGCACGGGGTGTGGCTGGCGCTGGGGACGGCCGTGCTGGCCTCGGTCATCCCGTACTCCCTGGAGCTCGCGGCGCTGCGCCGGCTGCCGCAGCGGACCTTCGGGGTCCTGCTCAGCCTCGAACCGGTCATCGCCTCCCTGGCGGGGTGGGCGCTGCTGGGGCAGGCGATGACACCGCTGGGCGGGGCCGGGGTGGTGCTCGTGGTCCTGGCCAGCGCCGGCGCGACGGCCGCGGCGGCCCGGTCGCGCGGTGCGGGGTCGGGTGACGCGGGGTCGCCGCACGAGCCCGAACGGGTGAACCTGACGACCCCGGCGGGGTAGCGGACGGCCCGCCGGTGGCGGCCGGTGAGGGTCCTGCACCCGTCCGGGCTACAGGAACGGCCCCGGACGGCCGAGGCAGAGGGGGAGCACCACCGCCCCCCATCGCCTCGAACGTCCGGAGGACTCCGTGGACACCACCGCCCGCACCCCCCGCACCGCCCGCCGCCACCGCCTGCTGGGCGCCGCCGCCGCCGTGGCCGGTGCCGCCGTCGCCGCGGTGGCCGGGGCCGGTGCGGCGCAGGCGGACGGCCCGGCCCTGACCGGCGACGGCGGCCAGGCGTGGCGCTCCTACGAGCTCGTCAACGCCGCCCGCGCGCAGGCCGGCCTGCCCGCGCTGGGCCTGACCGACGAGGCGAACCGCGTCGCGACCGACTGGGCGTTCCGGATGGCCGGCGACGCCCAGCTCAAGCACAACCCCGACCTGTCGCGCCAGCTCCAGGGCTGGTCCCTGGTCGCCGAGAACGTCGGCGTGGGCGCCGACGCCGACCAGCTCCAGGGTGCGTTCATGGCCTCCCCGGGGCACCGCGCGAACATCCTGCGCCCGGAGGTCAGCGTCGTGGGCCTCGGCGCGGTCCGCTCCCAGGACGGCCGCGTGTGGGTCGTGCAGGTCTTCGAGCAGCCGAACGGCCCGGTCGCCGGCTTCCACCCCGCCCCGGCCCCCGCCCCGGTGGCCCAGCCCGCCGCCCTGCCGGTCGCCGCGCAGCCGCTGCCGGCGCCGGGGTTCGCCGCCGCCCCCACGATCGAGCGGGACCTGCGCGACCTGTCCTGACCCCTCCCGTCTTGACCCGCCCGCTCAGCGGGCGCGCAGGAACTCCCGGTAGTCGGCCAGGACGCCGTCGGCCAGCAGGTGCCGGGGGGCGAACACGGCCGTCAGCACGCCGAGCACCTCGGAGTCCTCCACGGCCGTCCGCGCCATCGAGTGCGCGGCGTCGTACCGGCGCACGGTGACGTCGTCGCCCAGGACCCGCCGGTAGGTGCGCTCGGTCTCGTCGACGTCGACGTTCTCGTCGTGCTCGCCGAGGTCGAGCAGGACGGGCAGGTGCCGGCCGGCCATCGCCTCCAGGTCCGCGGTCGCGTCGGAGCGGAAGTTCTCCAGCACGAAACCCCAGCGGTCGGCGCTCACCGGGTCGGGGTCGCCGGACTCGGCGACGTAGCGGGCGTGGTCGGCGCCCTCGGCCAGCAGTTCCCGGGTGCGGTCGCTGACGGCGACGTCCCCGCCGGTGGCCAGCAGGTTGAACCGGCCCTGCCGCAGCCAGTTCACCGCGGGGCTGACGGCGACGACGGCGCTGACCTCCGGCCGGGTCGCGGCGACCCGCGGCAGCACCCAGCCGGCCTGGCTGGCCCCCCACAGCACGACCGGCCCGTCGGTGATCCGCTGCGCCGCGGCCCAGTCCAGGACGGCGCCGACCTCCTGCGCGCGGTCGGCCATGCTCTGCTCCAGCCAGTTCCCGCTGGACCCGCCGACCCCGGGTTTGCTCCACGACAGCGTCGCGAAACCGGCGTCGGCGGCGGCCTCGAACCACGGCCGGTACAGGCCGTCGTGGGTGGCGTCGACGGGGCCGTCGCCGTGCACGACCACGACGAGGCCGCGGGGTTCGCCCTCGGGCCGGGCCAGGACGGCGTCGAGGGTCCCGGCGGCGACGGGGACCGCCCGCCGTTCCTCGTGGTGGCGGAAGTCCCAGCCCACCGCGGCGACGCCGGTGAGCGCGACCGCGACGGCCACGGCCAGCAGCAGGGCGACGAACCCTCGACGTTTCTTGTAGCGCACGTTCGTACACTAGACGATATGTTGCCGTCCGTGGAGATCACCCGCGGGTTCACCGCCCCCGAACGCGACCACGTCGCCGCCCTCTACTGGGAGGCGTTCGGCCGCAAGCTGCGCCCCGCCTTCCGCGACGCCGCGACCGGCCGCGCCGAGGTCGCCGCCTCGCTGCGCCCCGGCAACGTCCTCGTCGCCCGCCGCGACGGGCACGTCGTCGGCGTCTGCGGTTTCCGCCACGCCGGCGGCGGCGCCGTCTCCGGCGGGGGGACCCGCACCCGCCTCGGCCCGCTCGGCGCCCTGCGCGCCGCCCTCCTCCTGGCCCCCCTGCGCCGCGGCGACGTCCCCGGCGTCCTCGTCCTCGACGGCCTGTGCGTCGACACCGCGCACCGCTCCCGCGGCGTCGGTTCCGCCCTGCTCGCCGCCGCCGCCGACCTCGCCCGCGACCTCGGCCTGCACGCCGTGCAGCTCACCGTCGTCGACACCAACCCCCGCGCCGAGACCCTCTACCGCCGCCTCGGCTACACCGACGCCGGGCACGGCGACCTCGGCCCGCTCGCCGGCCTCTACGGTTTCTCCCGGTACCGCACGCTGCGGCGCCCCCTCACCCCCGGACCGGCCAGGAGCCCCGCGTGATCCCGTCCCCCCGCACGGTCGTCGAGGCCTTCTGCTCCGCCGGGCGCACCCCCCTGGCCGTCGTCTACGACACCGCCAACGCCGCCGGACTGCCCGACCAGCCCGTCCGCCTCGCGATCCGCCGCCTCGTCGCCGCCGGCGACGTCGTCCAGGACGGCCGCGGCCGCGCCGGCACCCTCACCCTCACCGACGCCGGCCGCGCCCGCCTGACCCGCGACCGCGTCGCCGTCGACCTCGCCCTCGCCCAGGACGCCGGGCACGCCCCCTGGGACCGCACGTGGCGGCTGATCGCCGTCAGCGTCGAGGAGACCGCCCGCGCCGTGCGGGACACCCTGCGCCGCAACCTGATCGCCGTCGGCGCCGCGCCCGTGTCCACCGGTCTCTACGTCAGCCCGCACGACCTCGCCGACCTCGTCGGAGCCACCGACCACCGCCACTTCGTGCTTGCCACCGCCACCGCCCTGCGGGTCCACGGCCACGACGACCCCCACCGCATCGCCGAGGACCTGTGGCCGGCCCGGCCCGTCGACGAGCGCTACGACGCCCTCGCCGACCTCCTCGACACCCCCGCCCACCCCGACCCCCTCGTGCAGCAGCTCCGCCTCGCCGAGGGCCTCGAACGCGCCCTGCGCGACGACCCCCTGATCCCACCGGAACTGCGCCCCCGCCCCTGGCGCCCCGCCGAGCTGCGCCGCCGCTGGGCCGCCGCGTGGGCGGCGCTCGCCGACGAGCTCGGCGAACGCGGGCTGCACCGGGACTGACGTCCCGTGGACGTGGACGTGGACGCGGACGTGGACGCGGGCGCGGGCCGGGTGGACACTGGGCACCACACCCACGGCACCGGGTGCGGGTGAGGAGGTCACCTCGTGAAACCCCTGCTCTGCGCGCTCGGCCGGCACCGGTGGACCGCTGAGGTCACCGAGGACGGGCAGGCGTTCCGCACCTGCGCCCGCTGCGGGTCCGACGAGGGCGACCTCCCGGCGGAGGCCCGCGTGCCGATCGACCAGCGGGACCGCGGCAGCCGGTTCTTCGACCGCGGCGCCGGAGGTTTCGGACCCCCGTCCTGACCGGGGACCGGCGCCGGGGTCCGGGCGCGGGGAACTCCTGCGGGGCAGGACCCGTCAGGAGATCCAGCCGCCCCCGGTGTGGCGCCCCTCGTCGATCTGCTCCCGCAACCGCCGGGCGGTCTCGGCGCGCTCCCCGACCTCGCGGTCGGCGGTGCGACGCAGACGGCCACGAGCGCCGCCCAGGGCCGCGGCGACCACGACCGCGGCGACGACGATCCCCACCAGGAACCACGTCATGCGGGAACGGTAGTCCGCCGCGGTCGCCGGGGGAACCCCGCGGCCCGGCGGGGCGTCACGCGTCGGCGAGCGCACCGAGGACGGAGAGCAGTTCCAGCTTCTCCTGGTCCTCGGTCCCGGGGACCGCGGTGTAGACCAGCAGCAGGTGCGACTGCTGCGGGTCCAGCAACGTCTGGCAGTGCAGCTGGATCCGGCCCACCGACGGGTGCACGAAGTTCTTCACCTCGTGCGGGCGGACCCCCACCTCGTGCAGTTCCCACAGCCGGCGCAGTTCCTCCGAGCCCGCCAGGGCCAGCTCGGCCAGCTCGGCCGCGGGGGACCCCGGCCCGCGGCGGGTGACGACCTCGCGCAGGCCCGAGGCGTACACCCGGGACAGGAACGCGTGGTCCTCCGGTGCGTACGACGCCCGGGTCCCGGGGTCGGTGAACCACCGGTACCCCCGGCTGCGGGCCGGGCCGGTCCACCGGGTGGCGTCCCCGGTCAGCGCGACGGCCAGCGGCGTCTGGCGCAGGGTCACCCCCAGTTCGGTGACGATCTCGGCGGGGGTGTCGGTCAGCCGGTCCAGGATGCGCAGCAGGCCGGGACTGACGTGCTCGCTGAGCGCACCCCTGGGCGGCGACTGGTGCCCGGCCAGCCGGAACAGGTGGTCGCGCTCGTCCAGGCCCAGGTGCAGGCCCTGGGCGATCGAGGCGATCATCTGCTCCGACGGCTGGGGCCCGCGCCCGCGTTCGAGCCGGGCGTAGTAGTCGGTGGACATGTGGGCCAGGGCGGCGACCTCCTCGCGCCGCAACCCGGTGGTGCGGCGCCGCTGCCCGCGGGGCAGGCCGACGTCCTGCGGCTGCAGCGCCTCGCGCCGTTGCCGCAGGAACTGCGCCAGCCCCGTCCTGTCGATGTCCACGGTCCCCTTCCTACCGGCTCCGGTCCCCGTCAGCCACGACCTGCCGATCCACCCCTCGCGGCCCGCCAGGGGTGGATCGGCAGGCCCTGGATGCGGGCGGGGGCCCGGCTGAGGCTGGTGTCACCGCCGCGACCCAGGAGGACGAGTGACCCCGCGACCCACCCCCGGTACCCCGCCCGGACTCACCGACCCGGACCGCCGGACCGGTCCGCCACCCCCGGCCACCAGCCCGAGCGCGACGGCCCGGCAGCTGCTGGGCCTGGACGAGGTGACGGGACGCTCCCTGGCCCGCACGACGCTGGACCGGACGCTGGAGCGCGTCGGGGGACCGGTCGGGCTGGCCTCGGCCGCGGCACCCACGGTCGCCTTCGTGGTCGCCGACGCCGTCGCCGGCCTCACCCCGGCCCTGGTCGCGCTCTCCGTCACCGCCGCGGCCGCCTGCCTCGTGCGCCTGGTCCGCCGGGAGTCCCCCGCGGCCGCGGTCGCGGGCCTGCTCGTCGCCGCGGGGTGCGCCGCGGTCGCGGCCCTGACCGGGGAGGCCCGGGGTTTCTTCCTGCCCACCACGGTGCTGCCGGTGCTGTTCGTCCTGGCCCACACCGGCTCCCTGCTCGCCGGGCGTCCCCTGATGGGGCTCGTCGTCAACCCGCTCGCCGGTGGCCCGCGCACGTGGCGCACCCACCGGCCGCTGCGGCGCCTGTACACCGCCAGCACGCTGGTGGGCGTGGGGCTGGCCGGGCTGAACCTCGCCGTCAGGGTCGCCTTCTACCTCGCCGACCAGCCCGCGGCGCTGGCGGTGGTGCAGGTCGTGTCCAGCACGGTCTTCGCCCTGCACTTCGCCGTCACCCTGGTCCTGGCCCGCCGCAGCGCCGGTGCACCGGCCGCCGCGCCCGCCCCGGCCCACCCCTGAACCCGCTCACCCCGCGCACGACCCCACCCACCTCACCCGTAGGAGAACCCCGTGGCCCGCACTCCCCAGCTCTCCCTGCCCGACCTGTCCGGCCGCCGCGCCCTGGTCACCGGCGCCAGCGACGGCATCGGCTTCGGCATCGCCCGCCGGCTCGCCGGCGCCGGGGCCGAGGTGCTCCTGCCCGTGCGCAACCGCACCAAGGGCGAGGCCGCGCTGGCCCGCATCCGGGCCGAGCACCCCGCGGCCGAGGTGACCCTGCACGACCTGGACCTGTCGTCGCTGTCGTCGGTCGCCGCCCTCGGGCACCGCCTGCGGGCCGAGGGGGCACCGATCCACCTGCTGGTCAACAACGCCGGGGTCATGACCCCGCCGCAGCGCCAGAGCACCGCGGACGGCTTCGAGCTGCAGCTGGGCACCAACCACCTCGGCCACGTCGCCCTGGTGGCCCACCTGCTGCCCCTGCTGCGCGCGGGCCGGGCCCGGGTCACCTCCCAGATCAGCGTGGCCGCCCGCAGCGGCGCGGTGAACTGGAGGGACCTGAACTGGGAGGACGGCTACCAGGGCATGCGCGCCTACAGCTCCTCCAAGATCGCCTTCGGTCTGTTCGGCCTGGAGCTGGACCGGCGCAGCCGCGCCGGGGGCTGGGGCATCACCAGCAACCTGTCCCACCCCGGGGTCGCCCCCACCAGCCTGCTCGCCGCCCGCCCCGAGCTGCAGCGCGAGCGCAACACCCCCCAGATCGCCGTCATCCGCAGGCTCTCCCGCGCGGGGATCCTGGTCGGGACCGTCGAGAGCGCCCAACTGCCGGCGCTGTACGCCGCCGCCGACCCGCGAGCCCGGGGCGGGCGGCTGTACGGGCCCACCGGGCCCGGGAACCTGGGGGGCGGCCCCGGTGAGCACCCGCTGTACCGCCCGCTGCGCGACGAGGCCGAGGCCGAGCGCGTCTGGAGGGTGTCGCAGGAGCTGGCCGGGGTGTCCTTCAGCGCCGCCGCACCGGTCTGAGCGCAGCGGGTCAGCCCCGGGCGCGGATCCCCGCCGTGCCCAGGACCACCCGGCGGCGGGCGGTGACCTCGTCGTCGCCGAACCGGTCGACGGCCCACGACAGCGCCAGCACCAGTTCGTAGACCTCCTCGGCGCTGGCGGCGCCGGTGCCCCCGCCGGGCTCCTGCGCCCGCGCGAGCAGGTCCGCCGTGCGCTGCAGGAGGGGGTTGCAGGCCGACCGCACCGGTGAGCCGGTCTCCGCGTGGGCGGAGGCCAGGCAGTGCGGCAGGTCGTGCCAGGTGCGCAGCCGCCACGTCAGCAGGACCAGCCACTCCGTCAGCGCCTGCTGCGGGGGGAGGTCGCGGGAGAGGTCGTCGGCGTCGCGCAGCGCGGCGTCGACGCTGTCCTGCACGACCGCGCCCAGCAGGTCGTCGCGGGTCGGGAAGTTGCGGTAGAGGGTGGCGTTGCCGACGCCGGCGCGGGCGGCGATGCCGTCCAGGGACGTGAGCGCGCCCTCGGCCTCGAAGGCTTCCCGGGCCGCCCGCAGGATCGCCTCGCGGTTGCGGCGGGCGTCGGCGCGCGGCGTCCGCGCGGGCGCGGTGCCCCGCCCGTTGCCCCCTGCTCCGGTTCCTCCGGGCACGACGACCACACCCCCTTGACCAAGTGGGGAGCTTCCCCACATATTTACCGAACGGGGATGGTCCCCACTTACCGAGGAGTCTAGATGAACCAGTCCCTCCAGGGCCGCACCGTGCTGGTCACCGGCGCCAACGGCGGGCTCGGCGAGCAGTTCGTCCACCAGGCGCTCCAGCGGGGAGCGGCGAAGGTCTACGCCGCGGCGCGCACCCCGAGGTCCTGGGACGACCCCCGCGCCGAACCGCTGC